>NZ_PDBT02000165.1:0-631 GCF_002551535.2 Neisseria sp. N95_16 | reverse complement strand
GCCGTGATGACGGGTATAGCGGCCTTTTTGTTGTTCGAGATAATCGGCAATGGGCTGCCAGTCGATAATGAGCTGAATTTTGAGCAAGGGAAAGCGGTCGGGGTCTTTACCAACGATAGTTTCGACGGTTTGTTTGAAGAAGCTGCTCATGAAGAAAATCCTCTAAATTCGGCTTAAAGGGAATTTAGAGGATTTTAGGGTGTCTGGGAAGTATTATGTCGCTTGGTAACTATAGTTACTTTACATGGGATTTAAGAGGGGTTTTGCAAAGGTCTCGGCCTTTGAGCAGGCAGGCCGCCGAGGGCTTCGCGCAGTTTGGTGAGCAGGTTTTCGGCTTTTTTGGGGCTGGCCGTATCCGCCCACAACCAGCCTTTATCCATCAGTCCTTTGGTGCAGCTGCTTTTGGTCAGGGCTTTGGGCAGCAGGTCATCGATAATCGCTTGGCGCAGTTCCAGCTTTTCTTTGCGGCCGACGTTGCGGCCTTCGGTGGTTTGGATTTTGGCGACTTGCTCATCCAGCTTGTGCTTAATGGCCGCGCCCGGCAATACTTTTTCTTCGCGCCGCAAGCTGATAAGCATGGTTTTTTGTGCTTTAAAAACAACAGGATTGCCAAACGGCACAGGCACATAAA
>NZ_PDBT02000164.1:0-635 GCF_002551535.2 Neisseria sp. N95_16 | reverse complement strand
GCGGCAAACAGCGACGGGCGATTGAAACTGATGAAAACGGTGTGGTTTCAGAAAACACCCCCAGCAAAGACCAAGATGCCCGCTGGGTGAAGAAGGACGGTAAGTTCAAACTCGGCTATAAACAGCATACCCGTACCGATCATGAAGGCTATATCGAGAAACTGCACATCAGTCCGGCCAACGAACACGAATGCAATCACTTTGAACCGTTGCTGCAAGATATTGCCGAAGGCACCAAGGTTTATGCTGACAAAGGATATGACAGTAAAGCCAATCGAGCCTTACTGCAACAAAAAGGACTTTCAGACGGCATTATGCGTAAGGCGCACCGGGGTCATCCGTTAACTGAAGAAGATAAAGCAAGAAATAAGCAATTGTCGAAAACGCGTTATGTGGTGGAACAGAGCTTTGGTACGCTACACCGTAAATTCCGCTACCACCGTGCGGCTTACTTCGGCTTATTGAAAGTGACTGCGCAAAGTCATTTGAAAGCGATTTGTATCAACCTGCTGAAAGCTGCCAACAGGCTTCGTGTGTCTGCTGCCGCGTGAAAAGGGGGAAATGTGCCCGAGAATAGGGAATTTTAGGTAATGATTGGGGATTTTATGTTGAAAAAAAGCTTACTTAGTAACCTA
>NZ_PDBT02000163.1:0-636 GCF_002551535.2 Neisseria sp. N95_16 | reverse complement strand
CCTAGAGAGAGTGCGCAAGGGCCTCAGAAAGGAGCTGAAACCGTCCCAGAGCCGGACTCTCAAGGGAGACCGGAAAATCCTGCTGAAACGCGCTCACGAAGTCTCAGACCGGGAGCGCCTCATCATGGAGACCTGGACAGGCGCGTTCCCGCAACTGCTGGCCGCCTACGAGCACAAGGAGCGCTTCTACGGCATCTGGGACGCCACCACACGGCTCCAGGCAGAAGCCGCCCTGGACGAGTGGATAGCCACCATCCCGAAGGGCCAAAAGGAAGTCTGGAGCGATCTGGTCAGGGCAGTGGGAAACTGGCGCGAAGAGACCATGACCGACTTCGAGACGGACATGCCCGTCACCAACGCTTACACGGAGTCCATCAACCGACTGGCCAAGGACAAGAACCGTGAAGGGTGCGGTTACTCCTTCGAGGTGATGCGGGCACGAATGCTCTACACCACGAAGCACAAGAAGAAGGCACCGACTGCGAAGGTCTCTCCTTTCTACAAGAAAACCATCGGTTACGGACTGCCGGACTTCGCAGAGGAACTCAACTACGGAGTCGATCTATCAACCATCTGAGGGTGGTATCAGATTGATGGGGTGAAGGTGACCCATCAACCATTAAATCCGTATACCCA
>NZ_PDBT02000162.1:0-689 GCF_002551535.2 Neisseria sp. N95_16 | reverse complement strand
ACCGATAAAGCGAAGCAAGACTGACATTAAAAAATCTGCGCCGGAACGGGTCGCTTCAGTATCTGTTGCCAAAACCAGTAAACATAATACCTACATTATGCGAATTCAGCGGTTTCGCCTGAAATAATGTTTTCTTCCAACCCATGCCGGCGGATAACGGTTTACTTTTTCATTTGGTTGCCATGTCTGTGAAATCTCGCGGCCATGTCGTTTTGACCGTTCGCGCTCCAATGCGGTTAGGTAAAATAAAGCGTCCGTGCATGTTTCGGTTGCTATGTCAATTATAAAACGTACTGGTAGTCGCAATCGGTCCCGTCTGTATTGGCTGATTCTGGTCGGTTCAACTTGCCATCTTTGAGCAACCGCGTAATCAGACACTAAGCCGATATGCGCTTTTAAGCTGTCTATCATTTCAGATTGTAAACCCATGATAAATAACGCCTTATTTAAAATAATAAGGCGTTATTTTATCGGATTAAACAAATGCTCTCTATTTGAGCAAATGCTCCTTATTTTTGTAATTCTATTACGGTATTGCTTCGTGAAAGATTAGAGGCTTTTCTTTTATATTGCTTGGGTCAAGAAATTCTATAGGGGCTTAGGAAGCAAAATCATCAAAAAACCTGATAAGCTCCTAATATGAAACTAAAAAATAAGTATCAAAAGTTCAGCAAAATTTCAGAGCAAAA
>NZ_PDBT02000161.1:0-697 GCF_002551535.2 Neisseria sp. N95_16 | reverse complement strand
AGGGATGCGGCATGCAGGGTGAGTTCGTACGGTTCGGCAAGCGTGACGTTCTCTATCGTGATCTGCTCATCCACGGCAAACGGGTCACTCTCTGGGTGGTCCGCCGCCGATACACCTGCCGGGCCTGCAAGACAACATTCAGGCCCCAGCTACCGGAGATGGTGGACGGATTCCGTATGACACTGCGGCTGCATGAGTACGTGGAGAAGGAATCCTTCAACCACCCCTACACCTTTGTGGCGGCACAGACCGGCCTGGACGAGAAGACGGTGCGCGACATCTTCAACGCCCGCGCCGAGTTCCTGGGGCGCTGGCACCGCTTCGAGACGCCCCGCATCCTGGGCATTGACGAGCTATACCTGAACAAGCGCTACCGCTGCATTCTGACCAACATTGAGGAGCGAACCCTGCTCGACCTGCTGGCCACCCGCCGCCAGGACGTAGTGACCAACTACCTGATGAAGCTGAAAGACCGGCAGAAGGTCGAGATCGTCAGCATGGACATGTGGAACCCCTACCGGGCAGCGGTCAAGGCTGTGCTGCCCCAGGCCCGTATCGTGGTCGATAAGTTCCATGTGGTGCGCATGGCCAACGATGCCCTAGAGAGAGTGCGCAAGGGCCTCAGAAAGGAGCTGAAACCGTCCCAGAGCCGGACTCTCAAGGGAGACCGGAAAATCCTGCTGAAACGCGCTCACGA
>NZ_PDBT02000160.1:0-719 GCF_002551535.2 Neisseria sp. N95_16 | reverse complement strand
ATTGCGGTTCTCGCCATTGTTTGTGTTTGCCTATATTTCGTTGGAATATAGGGTTAAAATAGGGCTCTTTTGGGCTTATTCAAATTAGGGACACGCCCTGGATACAAAGTCATTTTATCTCCCCTATCTTACCTACAAATTCACCTCCTACGGAAATACCTGATCCAATACCAACCTCCATAGTAAATTTTTTAGGTGAGTTCCCTGTAGTTGATGAAAAACCTAAACAACCACCATACAAACATCCTTTTCCTCCAATTGATACCCCTTTTAATGTATTATTAATTTCGCTTCCCAATTTAGCTCTTTCAGTAGGCGATAAATTAATTACCCAACCAAAATTAAGAGAAGCTCCTAATTTTCCACTACCTCTGGAATTATTTGTACCTCCTGATAGGGACATAAATACTTCTCCTGTTCTTGTATTAATGATAATACGGGTACTCTTACCAACAAATGATCCTTGAGGTAAAGCAACTTCTGCAGCTATAAAATGAGGAATACCTAAGGGTTTGTAATTTCCACAATAAGAATCCGATCCTCCTGATGAACGACATTTATTGTAATCTCCGCTCAGCAAACCTTCTTGTATAAAGTTCAAAGAATTCTTCTCCACCGCCACAGCTGCCGCATTCGCCGCCGCATTCACATCGCCGCCCGCCACACCGCTTACCGTACCGGCAACCAGTTTGCTGTATGCCAGAATCTGTTCGCGCTCT
>NZ_PDBT02000015.1:0-40546 GCF_002551535.2 Neisseria sp. N95_16 | reverse complement strand
CCGCCGACCGAGAAAGACATTGGACTATGAGACACCGGGTGATCTGTTTTCAGCAGCCCTTGCCAATGGCATTTGAGCGTTGCACTTGAAATGCGAATGTAAGTGTACTTAAATCTTGGGTTTTGCAAAGGTCTCGGCCTTGTTTTAATTCAGCAAGAATTAAGCGTTTTTATCCGCTTTACCGGCCCAATAAGAAGCCAGCAGCGAGCCGGAAATATTGTGCCATACGCTAAACAGCGCGCTCGGCACAGCCACCACCGGTGCCGCAGCAAAGTGTGCCGCCGCCAAAGCTGCACCTAAGCCGGAATTTTGCATGCCCACTTCGATGGATAAGGTTTTTTGTGCATCGTAAGGCAGTTTGCAGAATTTGCCTGCCAAAAAGCCCAGCAGATAACCGATGCCGTTGTGCAACACCACTACACCGAAAATCAACAAGCCGCTTTCAACGATTTTGCCTTTGCTGGCGCCGACCACCGCACCGATAATCAGCGCAATCGCAATCACCGAAATCAACGGCAACACGCCAACGGCTTTTTCGGTTTGGGTTTTAAACAGCGTATGCGCAATCACACCCAATATAATCGGCAGCAACACCATTTTCAGAATCGATACAAACATCGCCGTAGCATTGATGTCGAGCAATTCGTTGGCCAGCAGCATAAAAATCATCGGTGTGAAAATCGGTGCCAGCAAGGTAGAAATTGAAGTCACCGCTACCGATAAGGCCACATTACCGCGCGCAAGATAAGTCATCACATTGGATGATGTACCGCCCGGGCAGCAGCCGACCAAAATCACACCCACAGCCACTTCAGGCGGTAGATTAAATAATCGGGTGAGCAGATAAGCCACCAGCGGCATAATCACAAATTGTGCCACCACACCGATAATCACGGCTTTTGGGTGTTGGGTGATGATTTTGAAATCCGACGGGCTGAGCGTCAAACCCATGCCGAACATCACCACGCCGAGCAAAATCGGCACATATTGCAGCACCCATTTAAAGGTTTCAGGGGAAATAAACGCGATGATGGCGCACAAGGCTGCCCAAAAAGCAAAGGTTTTGCCAATGAAATGGCTGATTTGAGTAAGCTTATTCATGATTGTTGACAATAAAATAAAAATCGCAAGCATACACGCCTTGGCGGCAGAATGCAAAATAGGCCGAGACCTTTGCAAAATCCCTACCTTTGGTACATTCCTTCGTTGTGCGCTGCTACAACTTTGAACTGTACTCAAATCAAGGGTTTTACAAAGGTATCGGGCCGTCTGAAAACGAGTTTTCTATTTTCAGGCTGCCTGCTATTCAACATTTAATCATTAGGCATGCCAAAGTTTCACCGGATTCGTCGTTTGATTGGCGAGCCGATTGCGCAGCCAGCGTGCAGCCGGTGCGATTTCGCCGGCCAGCATACCGATTTCACCGATTTGGCTGTCACGCAATACATCCGCTGCAGCCCCGTGCAACCACACGCCGGCTTGCACGGCTTCTTGTGTGTCAACCCCTTGCACCAACAAGCTGCCGATGATGCCGCTCAACACATCGCCGCTGCCTGCCGTCGCTAATCCGGCATTGCCGCTGAAGTTAGTGTAAACCTGCCCATCGGGTGTGGCGACCAAGGATTGATGGCCTTTTAATACGGTGACGGCATTGAATGTTTGACTAATCGTTTTTGCTGATTCCATGCGGTTGGCCTGAATATCGGCGGTAGTGGCTTGCAATAATCGCGCGGCTTCGGCAGGGTGCGGTGTCAGTACCAATCGGCCGTGCTGTTTGGCTGATTCGCGACTGGTCGGCGAGTGGGCGAGTAAGGTGAGCGCATCGGCATCGAGCAATAAAGGCTGGTTTTGGGTGTGTTGCAACGCCCATGTGATGATGTGTTCCGATTCTTCATGCAAACCCAAACCGCAGCCGACTGCCCATGCGCTGATGTCTGTTCGTTGGTGGAGTTGCTCTGCCGTGGCCAGCATGATTTCAGGCCGCTCGGGAATCACGGCAAAGGGCAAACCGGGTTGGTTAAATCCTGCCCAAACCTTGCCGCAGCCTTGATACATCGCCGCTGTGGCGGCCAACACAACGGCGCCGCTCATGCCTGTCGCGCCGCCGATGATGGCTAAAGTGCCGTAAGTGCCTTTGTGGGATTCGGCTTCACGCGGGCGGAACACATTGGGAAATTGCGCGGCCGTCTGAAAAATTTGTTCCGGGTTAAGAATGTGATAAGGTGGATAAATCATGATGATACCGTTGGCAAATTTGGTTAAAATAGGGCAAACACAAACTTATTTCCATCTTATAAGAAAGAACACGACAATGAAACAGAAAATCAAAGTTTGGGATTTGCCTACGCGTATTTTTCACTGGACGCTGGTGTTGGCGATTGCCTTTATGTGGTACAGCGGTCAAACTGGCGGCAACTTACTGGCTTGGCATTTACGCTGCGGCCTGTTGATTTTGGCTTTGGTGGTGTTTCGTGTGTGTTGGGGTTTGTGGGGCAGCGATACGGCCAAATTCAGCCAGTTTGTGCGCGGGCCGAAACAGATTATCCGCTACCTTAAAGGTGAAATCACTGAAAACGAGCAGCCCGGCCACAATCCATTGGGTGCATTGATGGTGTTGGCTTTGTTAGGCGCGGTGTTGGTGCAAGTGACGACCGGCTTGTTTTCACCCGATGATAATACCTTTATTTACAACGGCTATTTAAACAGCTTGGTGAGCAGCAGCACTGGCGCGACCATGCGCAAAATCCACTTTGGCTTTTTCAATCTGCTGCTGATTTTGGCGGCGGTGCACATCATCACCATTTTGGCGTATAAATTTTTGAAAAAACACAATTTGATTACGCCGATGATTACCGGCTATAAAGAATTAGAAGGCAAGCTGCCATTGCTGAAATTTGCCAGTTCCGGCAAATTCATTGCGGCTTTGGCGGTGGCGGTGATTGTGGTAGCGATTGTGGCGAATATCGGTTAAATCGATGTTTCATTAACTAAAGGCCGTCTGAAAGATTTTCTTTCAGACGGCCTTTAGTTTAATTGCGTCTTTTCTGAAAAAAATCCTGTAACAAATTTCGACATTCATCTGCCAATACGCCGCCCAAAACGGCGGTGTGCTTGTTGAGCAAACTATTTTCAAACAAATTCAACACGCTGCCCGCTGCGCCGGTTTTCGGTTCGGCTGCGCCAAAAATCACCCGTTTCACCCGCGCTTGAATCAGGGCGGATGCGCACATGGCGCAGGGTTCGAGCGTGATGTAGACATCACAGCCGTCGAGACGGTAATTGCCCAATGCCGCGCCTGCTCGAGCCAACGCACGGATTTCGGCGTGATGGCTGATGTTGTGATCGTGCACGCAAGTATTGTGGGCAGCGGCGATGATTTGGCCGTTGTGCACCACCACCGCGCCGACGGGAATTTCACCCATTTGGGCAGACTGCTCGGCTTGCTGCAACGCCGCTTGCATAAATTCTGCTATTTCAGACGGCGTAGGGAACACGGCTACGGGCGGATGCTGCTTGATTTGTTCGCTTAATGCCGCTTTTTGTGCGTCGCTTAAATCGGTAGCGGCAATGCCGAGCAGCAGAGCCTCGAGTTGCCATAAGGTGCTTTGCGTGACGGTGCAGCCGGTGGCTTTGAGCAGTAAAAACGCTTTAGCCGAACCAACTTCACGCAAATCGGCTAAGGTTTCGATGCCCAAGCGATTCAGCATGGCTAAGGTTTTTGGGGCGATGGGCGGAGTGCTTAACTTCATTTCAGACGGCCTGTTGATCAAAATGCTGGCGCACCAAATTCAAGGCCGTCTGAACATAATCGTCTTCGCCATAAGGATCAAGCGCGTGGGCAAAAGGGATTTTGCGCAACCAAGTGAGCTGGCGTTTGGCTAGTTGGCGCGTGGCGATGATGCCTTTTTCGACAAAGGTGTCGTAATCGGTCAGGCCGTCGAGATAATCCCATGCTTGGCGGTAGCCGACGCAGCGCATGGCGGTGGAATCGGGCGTTAATTCAGGATAGCGGCTTTTGAGCATCTGCATTTCGTCTAAAAAACCTTGTGCCAACATCTGTTCGAAGCGCTTACCGATTTGCGCGTGTAATAAGGCGCGGTTTTCGGGAATCAGCGCAATGGTGCACAAATCCAGCGGCGGCGTGTGGGCGGATTGTTCGGCAAAATGTCGGCTTAAGGGTTTGCCGGTGAGCATGAACACTTCCAAAGCGCGTTCGATGCGTTGGCTGTCGTTGGCTTTCAGACGGCCTGCAGTTTCGGGATCGATTTCCTGTAAACGCTGATACAAATGCGCCAAACCGTGCGCGGCTTTATCGGCTTGAAGCTGAGCGCGGACAGCGGCATCGGCTTCGGGCAAATCGTTCAAACCTTCGGTCAGCGCGTGGAAATACATCATGGTGCCGCCGACAATCAAAGGCAGCTTGTCGCGCGCATGAATCTCGTTGATCAAGCGCACGCAATCGGTGACAAATTCCGCCGCGCTGTAGCTTTCCAGCGGTGAAATGATGTCGATCATATGATGCGGCACGGCGGCGCGTTCTTCAGCGGTGGGCTTGGCGCTACCGATGTCCATGTCGCGGTACACCAGCGCCGAATCCAAGCTGATGATTTCCACCGGCAGGGTTTCGGCGATTTTAAGCGCGAGGCCGGTTTTGCCGCTGGCGGTCGGGCCGAGAATGGCAAAGGCTTTGGGCGTGTTCATAAAAACGATTCAAATAATATAGAACGGTAAATTATAACAAAAAGGCCGCCTGAACGTTTTGAAGTTTCAGACGGCCTTGGCATATTAAATCTTACAACGCTTCGGTAATCTCACCGAACACGTCAAAATAAGTCGGGAAGGTTTTATGCGTGCATTTCGGGTCGTTGATGACAACCGGCACGCCCAGCAGCGACACCAGCGAGAAACACATGGCGACGCGGTGGTCGTCGTAGGTGTCGATAGCGGCATCGGCGTTTAATTGCGCCGGCGGTGTGATGTGGATGGCTTCGGCCTCTTCCACTACTTCCGCACCGAGCTTACGCAATTCATTGGCCATTGCGGCAATGCGGTCGGTTTCTTTAACGCGCCATGAACCGATATTGCGCAGGGTGCAGGGCTTGCCGCTGGCTAAGGCTATCACGGCCAAAGTCATTGCTGCATCGGGGATGTGGTTGGCATCCAAATCAAAGGCTTCTACCGCTTGATTTTCTGCGCGTGAGATTTCGATAAAATTATCGCCCCACACCACATCGGCGCCGATTTTTTCCAATTCGCGCGCAAAAGCCACGTCGCCCTGAATGCTGTTCAAACCAATGCCGGTCACGCGAATCGGTGCGCCGGAAATCAGGCCGGCACCCAAGAAATAAGACGCGCTTGAGGCATCGCCTTCGACGTGCAGAACATCGGGCGCATGGTAACGCGCATCTGCCGGAATTTTGAACACGCGGTAGTCTTCGTTGGCCACGTTCACGCCGAACTGCGCCATCAGCTTCAGCGTGATGTCGATGTAGGGCTTGGAAATCAGCTCGCCGACCATGTGGATTTCAAACGCTTCGCCGGTGAGCGGCAACGCCATCAACAGCGCGGTCAAAAATTGGCTGGATACGTTGCCTTTAATCGGAATCACGCGCGTGCCGTTGTCGGTGAAGGTGTTGATTTGCAGCGGAGGATAATGCTCGTTGCCCAAATATTGAATGTCGGCACCGGCAATGCGCAGCGCATCGACCAAATCACCAATCGGGCGTTCGTGCATACGCGGCACGCCGTGTAAATGGTAATTGCCACCCAAAACGGCTAAGGCAGCGGTTAATGGGCGGAATGCGGTGCCGGCATTACCCAAAAACAAATCGGCTTCACGGTTGGGGAATGCGCCGCCTGTGCCGTGCACTTTCAGACGGCCTGTTTCTAAGAATTCAATTTTTACGCCCAGTTTGTCTAAGGCTTCAAGCATGCGGTCGGTGTCGTCGGATTTGAGCAGCGAGCGGATTTCGCAGACATTGTCGGACAACGCGGTCAGCAGCAACGTGCGGTTGCTGATGCTTTTTGAGCCGGGCAGGGCAACGGTGGAGGGTTTGAGGCGGGAAGCGGGTAAGCGGATGGATTCAGTCATGATGTTGAGAATGAAAATAGTGGGCTAACAGAATAAACGCATTATACACAGTTCGCCTTGATTACGGATAAGCAGTCTGCAAGGCTGATGTGGATTTGCGCTATTTTAATGAAGCTGAATCCATGTTCAGACGGCCTTTTATTAGAAAATAGCTCAATCGCGCATGAAAATGGCGCAACTTGGATAAATAAAAATATAAATGATTGGGTGTGGCCAAGATTAAAAAGGCCGTCTGAAAGTTATTGGCTTTCAGACGGCCTGAGGCCTTTGCAAAATCTTCATCTTTGGCACATTTCTTCGTTATGCACTGCTCGAAAGCTTGCCTATCTAAGTGATATGCCTGCGCTTTCGGTGCTGCTCTAACTTTGAACTATACTCAAATCTGAAGTTTTGCAAAGGTCTCAGCCTATCTATTGATTGATATTGCGCTTAGCCTACTTTGGCTAAGGCATCGGCAAATGAAGCAACGGTGCGGTCGATGTTTTGTAGCTTATCCAAGCCGAACAAGCCTAAGCGGAAGGTTTGGAAATCGCTGCGCTCGCCCACTTGCAGCGGTACACCCGAAGCAATTTGCAGGCCTTGTGCGATAAAGGCTTTGCCGTTTTGAATATCGGGATTGTCGGTGTAGGCCACCACTACGCCCGGTGCTTCAAAGCCTTCAGCAGCCACGCTCGGAAAGCCGCGTCCGGCCAATAAACGGCGGATTTTGTTGCCTAATTCAGTTTGGCGGTCGCGTAGGGTTTCAAAACCGATGGCTTCGGCTTCGCGGATGACTTCGCTCAAGCGGAACAAGCCGTCGGTCGGCATGGTGGCGTGATAAGCATGGCCGCCGTTTTCAAAGGCTTCCATGATTTGCAGCCATTTTTTCAAGTCCACAGCAAAGCTGTCGGACTGGGTTTCTTGCGCTTTTTGGTAGGCGGCTTCGTTCAACATCACCAAACCGGCACACGGCGAGCCGCTCCAGCCTTTTTGCGGTGCGGAAATCAACACGTCGATGCCGAGCTTTTCCATATCCAGCCACATGCAGCCAGAAGCAATGCAGTCAATCACCAGCAAGCCGCCGACTTCATGCGTGGCTTCGGCTAAACGGGCGATGTAGTCGTCGGGCAGGATAATGCCGGATGCGGTTTCAACGTGCGGCGCAAACACCACGGCTGGACGGTATGCGGCGATTTCGGCGCATACTTCGTCAATCGGTGCGGGCGCAAAAGGCGCTTGGTATTCGTCGGCTTGGCGGGCAGTCGAGACTTTGATGTCGTCGGTGATGCGGCCTTGCTCAATGATTTGCGTCCAACGGTAGCTGAAAAAGCCGTTGCGCACAATCAGGCATTTTTGGTCGCGGGCAAATTGACGAGCCACGGCTTCCATGCCGGTGGTGCCGCTGCCGGGAATCACGGCAACGTGCTGGGCGTGGTAAACAGATTTTAAGGTGGCGGAAATATAGCGTAAGGCCGTCTGAAATTTTTGCGACATGTGGTTTAAAGCGCGGTCGGTATAAACCACCGAATATTCCAGCAGGCCGTCTGAATCGATTTCTGGGCGAGGCAATGGGGCGGACATGGCGTTTCTCCTTGCGTTGTAGTTGGATGTTGTGCAGAAATCATATCATTTAAAAAAGGCAAATAAAAGGCCGAGGCCTTTGCAAAACGCTTTTGAAAGTCAGTGTAAACAAAAATGAAGCTAATGACGGCAGTTTTGGTTTTATTAATGATTCATCAGTCTTGCAAAGGCCTCAGGCCGTCTGAATTTGATTTTCAGACGGCTTTTAAAAAATACCAAAGTGAAAAGTGAATCAATTTGATTGGTTTTGAATGTTTTAAGATTTTGAAATTAAGATAAATTTAAACAAATTATCAGTAAAACTAATCGAAATTATCAAAAAAGAAAATTAGCCAAACTGCATGCTTGCGTTTTTAATGGCGTCAACGACAGGCACTTGCCGATGGTGTCAGACGAGGTTTCGGGTTAACAACTTGCGTGTGTCGCAAACTTAAGCGGTATGGCTTTGAAGACGGTCATACCGCTCTTTTTTTGTATTGGCCGCGTTTTAATTCGGCTTAATCTGCCAAATTTCTTCTACACTTTGCTTCAACAGCTGTAAATCGGGGTTGTCTTCATATTCGCTGGCGTAAATAAAATGCATCGGCATGGTTTGGCGGTATTCTTCCAACACCGACAGCGGACGGCCATCGCGAATAGCGGCATCGGCTTTGTTGCTCGGCACCATCGCCACACCTATGCCGTTAATCACCAAATCCAAAATGGCTTGTGGATAATCACATAAGATTTGGCGCTTTGGCGACAGGCGGTTGGCGCGCCAGAATTGTTGCAGGTGCTTGCTGCTGCCGGATACGCCCGACATTTCGATCCAAGTGTAATTTTCCAGGCTTTTCGGGTTGGCGCGAATGGCGGCTTCTTCGCCTTGCGGGCAAATCAGCGAGTAAGACAGGTTTTGCAGAAACAGGCTGCAAATGCCGCGCTGGTTGATGTTGCCCAAGAAAAAGCCGCCGTGCAGCGTTTTATTTTGAATGCGTGAGAGAATTTCGCCGCTCATGCCGTATTGGATGTGCAGGCGGGTATTGGGTGCGTTTTGGTTGATGAGGGCGGTCAGGTTGGCGAGTTTGGTGGAATCAATCGGGTGGATGATGCCGAGCTGGGTTTCTTCGGTGAAATCTTGCGCCAATGTTTTGGCAAATTGCTCGAGCTTGTGCTTGTGTTGCAGCAGGGCTTCGGCTTCAGGCAGGAACACTTCACCGGCGCGAGTAAGCGTCATGCCGTTACTGGTACGGTTGAAAAGCGGGGTGCCTAAATCATTTTCAATGGCTTTGATTTGGGCAGAAACGGCAGGTTGCGAGAGAAAAAGACGTTCGGCCGCTTGGGTCAGGTTGCCTTGATGCGCGACGGTCACAAAGGATTTTAATTGGTTGATGTCCATTTTTCGGCTTGATTTTGTTTTCTTATAATCGATTTTTAACATAATTTTGCCTTTTCTGAAAGTCAAAACAGGCTATCAAATCAAGGCTTTCAGTAAACATCATCAATAAATCGGATAGCAGCTATCAGAAAATAAGATTTGTTTCATTGTTCAGACGGCCTTTTAATAGGCAGCGGTTTGCTGTTGGAGGAGAATGAAATACGGCAAACCGTGACACACGAATTTATAAAAAAAATAGGAAGTAAATAATGGACACGCAAGAAAAAAGCTATGCCGAGCTGCATCAACCGAGCTCGGCCTTCGAATCGCGCGATGCGTATTTGAACCATGAATTGCAAATCATGCAGCCTAAGCGCTGGCGGCCGAATCTGCCGTTTCGCGATTACCGCTTTGAGTGGGAGGACATGATTCCGGCGATTGCGGCGACCATCGGTAAAGTGGTGATGGTGGGTGCAGTGGCCGCGGCTTTCGCAGGCCCTTTGGGTTTGCCGGAAGATTTCATTTTGGAAAACGTGCGCTATGAATTGTTGATTGCGGCGGCGTTTATTTTGATTTTGTCGGGCTTTTTGCTGCCCGGTGCCAACTTACCCGGCACCCACGGCCCTTTGATTCCACTGATTCCGATTGTGGTGGCGGCAGGTGGTCATCCCTTGGCTTTCGGTATTTCGATTGCAATATTGGGCTTGCTGATGGCGATATTCAAAGGCGGCTCGCTGATGGCCAAGCTCACGAGTAACGGTGTGTGCGGCGGTTTACTTCTGTATCTCGGTTTTATCGGCACCACGGGGCAGGTGAAAAAGCTCTTTGATTGGGCGGGCACCTTTGGCAAACCGCATATTGCCTTTATCGTGATTATGGGCACGATTCTGATGTATGCCTTGTTGGAGCATTGGAAAAAACGCTGGCTGGCGGTGCCGCTCGGTTGCGTGTTGGCCGGTTTTACAGCATTTATCTTGGGCGCGCCGTTTGCTTTTGAAACCGAACCGGGTTTGCCACCAATGAGTCCTGCTTACTGGTGGGGTGAAAACAGCGGCTGGATGCTGGGCTTGCCGGACATGAACAGCTTCTTGGTGGTGTTCCCGTTTGCTGTGTTGGCGGTGGCGATGTGGTCACCGGATTTTCTGGGGCACCAAGTGTTCCAAAAACTGAGCTATCCTGAAAAAACCGAAAGAATGCACATGAACATCGACGACACGATGGTGAGCTGCTCGATGCGCCAAGCAGTCGGCTCGGTATTGGGTGGTGCCAACTTCACTTCATCGTGGGGCACTTATATTGTTCCTGCTTCGATTGCCAAGCGTCCGATTCCGGCTGGTGCGATTTTGACCGCGTTTTTGTGTATCATCACTGCCTTGTGGGGCTACCCGATGGACTTGGCGATTTGGCAGCCGGTGTTGAGCGTGGCTTTGGTGGTGGGTGTGTATGTGCCGCTGCTGGAAGCGGGCATGGAAATGACGCGTAAGGGTAAAACCACGCAATCTGCTGCGATTGTGGTGTTCTCTTCGGCGCTGGTGAATCCGGTGTTTGGCTGGTCGCTGACCATGCTGTTGGATAATTTAGGTTTAATCGGCGACAAGAAACGCAGTATCGAATTGGGCTTTGCCGGTCGTGTGCTGGTGCCGGTGATTGGTTTTACCGTGTTGTGTTTGGCAATGGGTGCTGTGGGCATGCTGCCGGGCATTCCGGCCTTCCTGCCACAGTTTAGAACGTAAAAACCATCCATAAAAAATGCCGTCTGAACATTCTTCAGACGGCATTTTTTATGGTTGAAACCACATCACAAATGCTGCTTGAGGAAATTTAAAACGCGGCGGTTGTTGGCATCGTTATGAAATTCCGGTGCCATGTGGCCTAAACCTTCAATCAACACCCATTCGCTTGGAACATTCACGCTTTGCAAGGCCAAATGCATTTTCAGCGACTGGGTGTGAGGCACGGCGCAATCTCTGTCGCCGTGGAACAACAGCGCCGGCGGCATATTTGCATGCACTTGATGAATCGGGCTGGCGGCATCGGTCGCGCGATTGAAAGCGGCGCTGTCAACCGCTTCACCGACCAATACGCCTTCACGCGTGTTTTCAGACGGCGTGGCTTTGTTGTTACTACAATTTTTGGCCATGTGTTCCATTTTCATATTGCGCAAATCGGATACGCCGTAAAAGCTAACCAATGCGCGGATTTTGTCACGGCCATGCGCAGCGGCGGCAAGCTGCGCCAAATGTGCGCCTGCGGAATCGCCTATCACTGCAATGCGCTTGGTGTTAAAGCCGTATTGTTTGGCGTGGCGGCTTAAATAATCTATGGCTTGGTTAATATCTTGCGTTTGCGCTGGGAAATGTGCTTCACCGCTTAAACGGTAATTGACCGACGCCACGGCATAGCCTTCGTTGAGCAAGGCTTTAATCAAACGATGCACACCGGTTTTGGCTTGGAAGGCGGCAAAATCTTTATCCCCCCACTTTCCAGCCGCCGCCGTGAATATACACAATCAGCGGCGCATTTTTTGTGTGCTTGCTTGGCAGATAAATATCCAGCACATGAGCTTTACCGCTGCTGCTGCCTTGCACATAGGCAATATCGGCATAAGCAGGGCGGTTGGCTTCGGCGGCATCAAACGATACGGCTGCGGTTGCCATTAAAGGCAGGGCGCATAAGGCGGCAAAAAGTTGAGTCAGTTTCATGATGTTTCTCCTTTATTTTTCAGACGGTCTTTTAGCAAATAAGTTTACTTGTTCAAAGTGCCAAACCAGCCTTGGCGCTGGTGTTCAGCCAATTGATGATGGATATATTGCCATAATTCGGGGAACACCGACTCAATCGGCTGACGAATGCGCTTGACCACTTGCTCGTAGCTGACACCGTTTTCAACCCAGCTTTGGCCGTTGCTCGCCAGATTGAGCAAGGGCGGCATGGCGCGGTCGAGTGCATTGGCAAATTGGGCGGTTACGGTTTGATTGTGTTCGAATTCCAGCCATAAATCTAGAAATTCCTGCTCGGTTGCGGCATGGTTGAGCAAACCGAATATGCGTTTTACCGCCGCCAATTCTTTTTCTTTTTCCGCCTGCCAATCGATATTGGCGTAGATGATGGTGTCGCCAATGTCGATTTCACCGATGTCGTGGAGCAGTAGCATTTTAATGGCGCGGTTAATATCGACTTCAGGTCGGGCAAAGCGTTGCATGGCCAGAGCCAATAAAGCGATTTGCCAACTGTGCTCGGCGGCATTTTCATTACGGTTCTGGCCGACGGGCTTGTTGGCGCGGATGACGTTTTTGAGTTTATCGACTTCTAAAATAAACTGAATAATGTGTTGCATGGTATTTCCGATAGAGCAAGGCCGTCTGAAAATATTTTTCAGACGGCCTTTGATTGGCTTAAAAGTTAAGCGACTTGGGTTTGGTGTTCGTCGCCGTTGCGCTCGCGGATTTCGCCCAAGCGGTAAACGGTTTCACCTTGTTCACGCAAGAAGGCGGCCACTGCTTCGGCATCTTCTGTGGCGATAATCACGACCATGCCGATGCCGCAGTTGAAGGTGCGGTACATTTCCTGCTGCTCGACATTACCGGCTTGTTGCAGCCATTGGAACAATTTCGGCAACTCCCATGCTTTGGCATCGATTTGGGCAACGGTGTTTTCCGGCAAAACGCGTGGTACGTTTTCAGTAATGCCGCCGCCAGTGATGTGCGCCATGCCTTTAATGGTGAATTGTTGCAAAGCGGCCAAAATTGGTTTCACATACAGACGGGTTGGGGCGATGATGGCTTCGCGCAGGGTTTTGCCGTTGTCGAACTCGGCATCCAAATCGGGATTATCACGCTCGATGATTTTGCGTACCAATGAATAGCCGTTGGAATGTGCACCATTCGATGCCAAGCCCAACACCACGTCACCGGCCACAATCGAGCGGCCGTTAATCACGCGGTCTTTTTCGACCACGCCAACCGCAAAACCGGCCAAGTCGTATTCGCCTTCCGGATACATGCCCGGCATTTCGGCGGTTTCGCCGCCAATCAATGCGCAGCCGGATTCTTCGCAACCTTGGGCGATGCCTTTGATTACGTCGGTGGCGCGCGCCACATCGAGTTTACCGCAGGCAAAATAATCCAAGAAAAACAGCGGCTCGGCACCTTGCACCAAAATATCGTTCACGCTCATGGCCACCAAGTCGATGCCCACGGTGTCGTGTTTGTCCCAATCGAAAGCCAATTTCAGCTTGGTGCCGACACCGTCGGTACCACTGACCAAAACCGGATTTTGGTATTTTTTGCTGATTTCAACCAATGCGCCGAAGCCGCCCAAATCACCCAGCACTTCAGGGCGCATGGTTCTTTTGGCAAAGGGTTTGATGTTTTCAACCAGTTGGTCGCCTGCGTCGATATCGACACCGGCATCACGGTAGCTTAATGAAGTGCTCATGCGGGTAATTCCTCGTATAAGGGATGGGACGAAATAATTGCGCGCTATTTTACCTTATTTTGCGCAATTTGGCGTGATTATGTCGGCAAATTTTTGCTGATTTTGTAAACAATCGGCAAGCGGCTTTTGTTCAACGCATTTCCTTATTCTGCATTCAGACGGCCTCTGCTATACTTTAAGCCGTCTGAATGTTTATGAACGGTTTAACCCATGTATCAAAAGAAACCGCGCGGCCATAAGCCGTGGATTATCATGACCGTGGTGTTGGTCTTGCTGGTGTGGTTGCTTTATGCGCTCGGCAATATTCTGACGCCGTTTATTGTGGCGGCGGTGTTGGCTTATGTGCTCAATCCGATGGTGGAATGGCTGCAGCGCAAGCGTTTTAAGCGCGGTATCGCTTCCATGATTGTGATGATTTTTGCATTGGCTGTGCTACTCGCCTTGCTGCTGATTATTGTGCCAATGTTAATCGGTCAGTTTAATAATTTAATCGGTCGCTTACCGCAGATTGTTGATTTTCTGCAAAACACATTGTTGCCGTGGGCAGAGCGGGTTGGTGGTGATTTTATCGACTTTGATACCGAATCACTGATTGCTTGGGTGCAGTCAAATACGGGCGAATTGAGCAATACGCTTAAATCGGTGATGCCCACTTTAATGAAGCAAAGCAGTAATGTGGTAATCGGTTTGACCAATTTAATGCTGCTGCCGTTTTTGCTGTATTACTTTCTGCTCGACTGGAAGCGCTGGTCTTACGGCATCAGCGCCCTAGTGCCACGCCGATTCATCGACAGCTATACACGCATCACCAATAATATGGATCGCGTGCTCGGCGAATTTTTACGCGGTCAGTTGATGGTGATGCTGATTATGGGCTTGGTGTATGGCATTGGCTTGATGTTGGTTGGTTTGGACTCAGGTTTTGCCATTGGTATGATTGCCGGTATTTTGGTGTTTGTGCCTTATCTGGGTGCGTTTACCGGCCTGCTGCTGGCGACGATTGCGGCGGTGTTGCAGTTCGGTTCGTGGCCGGGCTTGCTGATGGTGTGGGGCGTGTTTGCTGTGGGGCAATTCTTAGAAAGCTTCTTCATTACGCCGCAAATTGTTGGCGACCGTATTGGTTTGTCGCCATTCTGGGTGATTTTCTCATTGATGGCGTTTGGCCAATTAATGGGGTTTGTTGGCATGTTAATCGGCTTGCCGTTGGCCGCGATTACGCTGGTGTTGGTGCGTGAAGGCGTGACCAATTATTTCGACAGCCATTTTTACAAACATAAATAAATACGAGTTGATCAGGCCGTCTGAAACGTTCAGACGGCCTGTTGTTGCATTTTTTATCGATAACCGTTAAGCTAAATCCGCTTGATATTCAAAGGAGAACATTATGCTGGCAGTAATCGGCGGAAGCGGCTTTACTAAGCTGCCCCAATTGAGCATAACCAATCGCCGAATTGTGCGCACGCCTTATGGTTTGACCAGCAGCCCTTTGCTGTTTGGCAAGCTCGGCAGCCAAGACATTGTGTTTTTGGCGAGACACGGTTTTGGCCACACCATCGCCCCGCATGAAATCAATTATCGCGCCAATATTTGGGCGTTGCATTCTATTGGTGCGCAAGACATCATTTCCGTAGCTTCCGTAATCAGTATCAATGAAGACTTGGAAAGTGGCAGCTTGGTGATACCGCATGATTTAATCGACTACACCCACGGCCGTGGTGCTACTTTTTTTGAAGGGCAGGAACAACCGGTTGTCCACACCGATTTCACCTCGCCTTATACCCAAAGCTTGCAAGCAAAAATAATTGCACATGCGCAAGCACATGACACGCCGGTTTACCGCAAAGCCGTGTATGGCTGTTTGCAAGGCCCACGCTGGCCGACCCGTGCCGAAATCAACCGCTACCGTCAAGACGGTGTCGATGTGTTGGGCATGACTGGTATGCCCGAAGCCATTTTGGCGCGCGAATTAGACATGAATTATGCCCATTTTTGCGGCATCATCGGCATGAGCTGCATTGGTGAGGGCGCGAGTCAAGATGGTTGCGTGATCGAATCGCACCAATCTATTGAAAAAATCCGCCGTTTACTGGTTGATTTGTAAATCAGTTTTAGGCCGTCTGAACATTTATCATTGATTTAATCCGCAGGCCGTCTGAATGTTTCAGACGGCCTGCTTCAAGTAAAAGAGAACAACACATGAGCGAATCTACTTTAGCCACCATCACCATCGGTTTGGTGTCCACCAGCGACCGCGCCAGCAGCGGTGTGTATGCCGATGAAGGCATTCCTGCACTGAAGGATTGGCTGCAAAGCGCGGTAAAAAATCCGATTGATTTTGTCGAAGCCTTGATTCCTGATGAGCAAAGCGAAATCGAACAGGCTCTGAAAAACATGGCCGATGCGCATCAATGCGATGTCGTGTTCACCACCGGCGGCACCGGCCCAGCGCCAAGGGATGTCACCCCCGAAGCCACCTTAAATGTGGTTGAAAAAGAAATGCCCGGTTTCGGCGAGCAAATGCGCCAAATTAGCTTATATTATGTACCGACTGCTATTTTATCGCGCCAAACCGCCGGTATTCGTGGCAAAACCTTAATCATCAATCTGCCTGGCCGCCCGAAAGCCATCGCCGAAACGCTGGGTGGGGTGCGCGATGAACAGGGTGAAATTAAAGTGCAAGGCTTATTCAGCGCAATTCCGTATTGCGTGGATTTAATCGGTGGGGCATTTATCGAAACCGATGCCGCAGTGAGCAAAGCGTTCCGCCCGAAACAGAAATAATCAGAAAAGTCTCTCGAAAGGCCGTCTGAAAAGCGTGAATTGAAGTGCAGATTCACGAAAAAAACGTTACAATACGCGTTTGCCATCTACATATCTTTATTGAGTTGTTATGTTCCATTCCGTTGAAAAATATAAATTGCCCGCTCAGATTTTATTGGGTTTGATTGCGTTGACCTTTGTCGGTTTCGGTGTGAGCACGGTTGCTGCGCCGGGTTCGGATTATATTGTTAAAGTTGGTGATCAGAAGGTGAGCGATCACGCTTTAAACGTGGCCATGCAGAATGCGCAGGCTGCAGGTGGCAATGAATCACGTGATGCAGTGTTCCAATCTTTGCTGCAACGCGCCTATCTGACCCAAGGTGCGAAAATGATGGGCATTGCGGTGTCGCAGGAACAAATCAAACAAATCATTGTGGATGACCCAAGTTTTCACGATGCCAGCGGCAAATTCAGTCAAGCGATGCTGACGCAGTATCTTGACCAGCGCCGCATGAGTGAAGACCAATTTGTCGATGAAATCCGTGAGCAATTTGAATTGCAAAATCTGCTCAACTTGGTTCAAAACGGCACCATCGTCAGCGATGCGCAAGCGGCGCAATTGGTAAATCTTACTCAAGCTACGCGCACGGTGCGTTCGGTGACTTTTAGCCCGGAAATGTTGGCCGGTCAAATCAAGGTTGACGATAAAGCGGTGCAAGGTTTTTATGATGCCAATAAAAAAGATTATGTGATTCCGCAAGCAGCCAAAATCGAATATGTGGCTTTGGATGCCAATGAGTTGGCGGCCAAACAACGCGTGAGCGAAGAAGAAGTACGCAAAGCATTTGATGAGCAAGCCGCAGCGGCTCCGGCCGACAACAAGCCAGTTTTCGAGCAGGAAAAAGCCCGCATTGAAAACGAATTGAAGCTGAAAAAAGTTTCCGGCGAATTCAACAAGCTTAAAGAGCAATTGGCTGAAGAAACATTCAATAATCCGAATAGCCTGACTGAAGTCGCCAAAAAACTGAACCTGAAAGTTGAAGCGCCTGATGAATGGCTGACCCAAGCCAACGGCAAGGCGGCCGGTATGCCGGATGAGCTGATTGCGGCGATTTTTAGCGAAGATGTTTTGCAGAAAAAACACAATTCCGAGCCGATTACCGTTGCGCCGGATGTGGTGTGGGTAGTTCGCGCCAAAGAAGTGCGTGAAGAGAAAACCGCACCATTTGAAGAAGTGAAAGAAGAAGTGCGCTCGGCTTATTTGCTGACCGAAGCGCGTAAAATGGCCGAGAAAAAAGCCGATGAAGCTTTGGCTGATTTGAAATCAGGGCAGAAAACAGCAGTGGAATGGTCGCCGGTTTCTGATTTGAATGCCCAGCAAGCGCGTCAATCTATGCCGCCTGAAGCCTATGCGGAATTGTTGAAAGCGCGTCCGGCTGAAGACAAACCGGCTTATGTGAAGCTCGAAGGCTTGCCGGCTCCGGTGATTTTGGAAGTGCAGGCCATCAAGTCGCCGGAAAATGTCAACGAGCAATTGCCGGCAGCTAAGCAGGCTGTGGTGCAGCAGCAAACTGCCAATGTGTTTGACCAATTGTTGCAATACCTGAACAAAAAAATCAAACAAGAGCAAGGCGCTCAAAAAGTGAATCCGACAGAATAACGGATGGATTCAGACGGCCGGTGTTCCGGCCGTTTGGTTTATTAAGATTCATGGAAAGCGGCGAGGCCGTCTGAACAATATGAGTAAACAACCCGACGCATTCGGCCGATTGATTAATGCCTTGAAAGTGCTGCCCAATGTCGGCCCCAAATCCGCACAGCGCATGGCGCATCAATTATTGCAACACAAGCGCGAAGAAGCGCAAGAATTGGTTGATGCCCTGCAACATGCGCTGAAACAAGTACACCATTGCCGCTTGTGCAACACGTTTACCGAAAACAAGATTTGCGACATTTGTGCCGATGAAAGCCGCGACAAAAGCCGCCTGATGATTGTGCATATGCCGGCGGATGTGTCGAACATGGAAACCGCGCATTGCCACGATGGTTTGTATTTTGTGCTGATGGGGCAGATTAGCCCGGCGCAAAACATGGATATCTCGGCGATTGCTTTGGATAAGCTGATTGAGCGTTTGCAGCAAAGTGAAATCGATGAAATCATCATCGCCACCAACTTCACTGCAGAAGGTGATGCCACAGCCTATGTGTTGTCGGAATTATTTAAAAACTTGCCTTATAAAATCAGCCGATTGTCACGCGGCATTCCGCTGGGCGGAGAATTGGAATATGTCGATGCGGGCACCTTGGCGCAGGCGGTGTATGAGCGGCGCATGGTGAAAGAATAAAAGAACAAATATGCAAAAGGCCGTCTGAATTTTCAGACGGCCTTTGATATTGGAAGCAGATTATTTGCAGTTTACGCCCTGAATTTTTGGTGCATCGCCTTCGCCTACTTTAAAGGTACATTTGGTGCTACCGCTGCCGGATACGACAACATTACCGCCCGAGCGGGTGAGGCTGACCGGTTCTTTCACGCCCATGCCCAATGCAGTGGCAGCCAATTGCTGCACGTGTGTGTCAGAGTAAGGTGTGTTGTTGGAAGCAATTTTAACTTCTTTAGCGGCATACGCATTCACGCTGAACGCTAAAGCAGCAGCGGCTACGGATAAAGCTAAGAGTTTTGTGGTTTTCATTGGATATTCGTCCTTATTGATGGCACCAAGCAGGTGCCGTTGAGACTAGGATAAAGCCGATTTGCTGCAAATGCAAATTTTTCGGCGGATTTTACCGAAATTGTGGTTTACAAGGTCAGTCTTTACAGTTGTTTTTTATGCCGTAGGCGTTTCAGACGGCCTGCACGTTTTACGGTACAATACCGCTTTTATTGTAAAACGAAGGCGCTTTAAATAAATGGCTTCTTTAGAATCTTGGATCGGCCTGCGTTATCTGCGGGCGAAAAAACGCAACGGATTCATGTCGTTCATCACCATGATTTCGATTGCGGGCATCGCATTGGGCGTGACCGCGCTGATTGTGGTGCTGTCGGTGATGAATGGCTTTCAAAAAGAAATCCGCGGGCAGTTGTTAAACGTCGCACCGCATGCCGAAATCGGTTATTTCGACAATGGCAACGGTGCCGAATGGCAGGATTTGCGCCGTTATATTAAAGACAAAAAAGAAGTCTTGGCCAGCGCGCCTTATGTATCCGACCAAGCCTTGTTGGCCAATTCGGGTGAAGTGCGCGGTGTACAGATTCGCGGTATTTTGCCGTCTGAAGAAAAAAATGTGGTCGATTACGGCAAAGACATGCCGGTCGGCAGTTTCGATGATTTGAAACCGGGCAGCTTCGACATTATTTTGGGCGAAGGCTTGGCACAGGCGTTGGGCGCGGAGCCGGGTGGAAAAGTGACGGTGATTACACCTGAAGGCAACGTCACGCCGGCGGGTGTGGTACCGCGTTTGAAGCAGTTTAACGTGGTCGGCATTGTCAAAACCGGTGTGTATGAAGTGGATAACTCACTGGCAATGACGCATATTCAAGATGCGCAGGTGTTGTATCGCTTGGGCGATGGTGTCGGCGGTTTGCGCCTGAAACTGGCCAACCCGCAAAATGCACCTGACTTTATCGCCAACCTGATTCCGGCAGCCGAGCAGCAAGACGTTTGGGTGCGCGATTGGACGTTTAGCAACCGCAGCTATTTTGAAGCGGTTGAGTTGGAAAAACGCATGATGTTCATCATCTTGACGCTGATTATTGCTGTGGCGGCGTTTAATTTGGTGTCGTCATTGGTGATGGCGGTGACCGAGAAGCAGGCCGATATTGCGATTTTACGCACTTTGGGTTTGTCGCCTGCCGGTGTGATGAAGATTTTCATGGTGCAGGGCGCGTTTGCCGGCTTTTTCGGCACCTTAATCGGCGTGGTCTGCGGCGTGTTGCTGGGCTGGAATGTCGGCAAAATCGTGGCATTCTTTGAAAAACTCTTCGGCGTGCATCTGATTAATTCACAAATTTATTTCATCGATTACCTGCCAAGCGATGTCAACATGAAAGATGTAGCCGTGATCGCTTGTATTTCTTTGGCTTTGGCCTTTATCGCCACGCTGTATCCAAGCTGGCGCGCGGCGAAAACCCAACCTGCGGAGGCTTTGCGCTATGAATAATATCGTGTTGAAATGTGAGAACGTCGGCAAAAGCTACAAAGACGGCGCGCTGAACGTGCAGGTATTAAACGGCTTGAATTTGGAAGTGGCGCAAGGTCAGAGTGTCAGCATTATTGGTTCGTCAGGTAGCGGCAAATCAACGCTTTTACACATTTTGGGTGGCTTGGATATGCCGTCTGAAGGTCGTGTAACCTTGATGGGTCAGGATTTGGGGCAAATGAGCCAAAAGCAGTTGGGCTTGTTGCGCAATCAATATTTAGGCTTCGTGTATCAATTCCACCATCTTCTGCCTGAATTTTCTGCTTTGGAAAATGTGATGATGCCTTTGCTCATCGGCAAAAAAACAAAAGCCGAAGCTGAAGCACAAGCGGCGGTGATGTTGGAAAAAGTCGGTTTGAAACAGCGTATGCTGCATCGCCCGAGCGAATTGTCAGGCGGGGAGCGACAACGTGCCGCCATTGCCCGTGCGCTGGTGACGCAGCCGAAATGTTTGTTGGCCGATGAGCCGACCGGTAATCTCGACCGTAAAAATGCGCAAAACGTACTCGACATGATGCTGGATTTGAAAAACGAACTCGGCACCAGCCTGATTGTGGTCACGCATGACGATGAATTGGCTGTGCGTTTCGAGCGCGTGATGACCATGCAGGACGGGCGTTTGCAAGACAAATAATCCGTATGGCAAATAGATGTAAAACGGTATAATAGGCCGTCTGAAAGTGTGATGTTAAACTTTCAGACGGCCTTTGACCTTTGTAAAACCCTATCTTTGGCACATTTTTCGTTGTGTGCTGCTCGAAAGCTTAGTCTTTTTGTGATATGTCTGCGCTTTCTGCGCTGCTACAACTTTAAACTGTACTTAAATTTAGGGCTTTGCAAAGGTCTCAGTTTATTTCGTGAGAAAACAAAATGAATGCGCCCATCGATTTGAACCAAGCAGCGGCCTTGGCTGCAACCCAGTTTTTGCAACACTACGCGCCCGAAGATGCGGTGGTGGTGACCCCTTATGTTGAAGCCTTGTTTAGCGCGCTGCAAAGCGGGCATTCGTTTATCTGGGTCAGCGATAAAGAAGCGGCAGCCTTGAAACGTGCTGTTTTGGTGGTGGGCACCGATGGTGAAACGCCGCTGGTGCTGAACGGGCGGCGTTTGTTTTTGGGCAGGCTTTGGCAGTTGGAACACGATTTAGCGGTTGAAATCAAGCGGCTGGCCACGGCCTCTGTTGATGATGTTGATTGGCTGCAGGCTTCGCAAAATCTGCAAAACTGGTTTGCCGAAATAGGCAGCGAAGGACAGCGCGATGCCGCCGGTTTGGCTTTGCTGCAAGCGTTTATGCTGATTACAGGCGGGCCGGGCACCGGTAAAACGACCACGGTTGCCAAATTATTGGGTTTGATTTGCGATAATGCCACCAGCTTACCGCGCATTGCCTTGGCTGCACCGACAGGCAAAGCAGCCGCGCATATGGCACGCGCGCTGCATCGTGCTTTAGATCGCTTTGATTTGCCTGAACGTATTAAGCAACACTTGTTGCTTTTAGAAGGCCAAACCGTGCATCGCCTATTGAAGCTGCGCCCACCGCAAATGCAATCGGCCTTTCATGCAGAACAGCCTTTGCCTTTGGATGTGTTGGTGGTGGATGAAGCATCGATGCTCGATTTATCGCTGTTGTTGCAATTGCTCAAAGCCATTCCGAGCGGTTGCCGCGTAATCTTTTTGGGGGATGAATTTCAATTGCCGTCGGTTGGTGTGGGCGCAGTATTGGCCGCCTTATCGCGCGAAACCGTTTTGGATGAAGACACTCATCGCCGTTTAAGCGAATATTTGCCGCAGCATACATTTAAAGTTGCCGAACATCCGCCGGCTTTATCGCAAAACATCGCCCATTTGCAGGTTAGCCACCGTTTTGGTACGGATAGCGGCATCGGTTGCTTGGCGCGGGCAGTGGTTTCAGGTGACAGTGAAACAGCGTGGGCGCAGTTTGAACGCTTTCCGGATGAATTGCAGGTATTGCATGCCGACATGAAACACCAAGCCGAATACTTGTATCACAAGCATGAAAAATACTGGCAGGCAGTCGAGAGCGGCAATGTGGCGCTGGCATTCGGCCATGCGGCGGATGTGGTGGTGTTAACGGCTTGGCGCCAAGATGCGGAAAACTTTAATCAGGCTTATTTCCGCCATTTACAGGCTAAACAGCGTATATCGGGCGATATGCCATGGTTTGCCGGACAAATGATAATGATCACGCGCAATGATTATGCGTTAGATGTGTTCAATGGCGACATCGGCTTGATTATGCCGGATGGCGAATCGGCTAATGGCTTGGCGGCGTATTTCCCGTTTGCAGACAGTTTCAGAAAAATCCCCATCAGTCGGCTACCGCCTTATGAAACGGCATTTGCCATGACTGTACACAAAAGCCAAGGCTCCGAATATCGTGAAGTGTGGTTGCTGCCGCCGAGTATTGATATGGCCAATGAAAGTGATGACGTGTTAAACAGCTTAAATAATGCGCTGTTGTACACAGGTATCACTCGTGCGCAGAAGCGTTTTGTGTTTTGGGGCAACAAAAAAATCTTTGAATGGGCAGTAAAAATCCAGAAAAAGCGGCAAACAGCATTAGATGAAATGATTAATACATTGTTTTAAAATAAATTAAATAAAACTACATCATATTTATTTTTTGATGATTTATAGTAGTTTTGCATAAATTTTTAGCGAAATGTCGTTCAGACGGCCTACAATAAAGTTGATTTTCATCAAATTAATCAGTTTATTTTTTAATTCATGTAAAATTTTCTTGACGTAATACAGTAAACTACATAGCATTGTTGTCACATTAGTTACATAATTTAATATGTTGCGTGATATAACACGGAAAATTTTTAAACGTGTAGCTGAGTAACACCGATGTGGTTGGCAGCTGTTTTAACCACATTACCTATAAATTGTTGTTGCTTGTTTTGTTTCAAATCCGACTACAACAATCAAAACAAAACGGTTGTTTACTGCTTCGATAAATTGGAGATTTGCATGAAAATTCAAAAAACTTTTGCTGTTGTTTGTCTGCTTTAGCTGCTGCGCCTTTTGTCGCGGCCAATCCTGCCGATAGCGAGCGTGATGCCGCTGCTTTGTCGACCACCGGCGATTATGTGAATTCCGGCAGTATTATTCGTAAAGATGACGATAAAATCAGCATTTTTAATGATTTGCTGACTGTAAACGGCGCTTTCCGTGTGCGCGTTGACAGTGAAGATACCAGAGCCAACAACAGTGGCGTAAATCCGACTCCGGAGAATACACACAGCGAATTTAACGCTGAATTTTGGGTGCGTGCAAATCTGTATAAAGACTGGAAAGCCGTAGCGCAAATTGAGCCAAACATCGATTTGGAAACCGGTAAATTCCGTGGCGACCATGATGTGCCGGTGAACAAACTCTATGCTGAAGGTACAGTTTACAATTTTGGCGACCACAGCATCAAAGCACGTGTGGGTAAATTTGGCGCATTCTCTTCATACGGCCGCGTTTGGGATACCGAAGTGACTGGTGCTGAATTGTTCTTTGATAACAAAGTATTGCCAACTAAAGTGAGCGCAGGCCGCCGAACCGGTTACTTTAACGACAATATCTGGGGTATAGGCGGCCGTCGCAAACATTTTGCTTCGATTCAAAGCACTTACCCTGTGAATGAAAACATCAATGTTGGCGCAACTGTCAGCTACATGAAAGATGTGGACATTGGCGATCGTCATGATGCCAAAAATGCCGTATTCGGCGAATTGGGTACCGACATCAAATTCAATGATGATTGGCGCTGGATGGCTGCGGTCAGCAAATCCAACATTAAAGCCTACAACGATGTCGGCCAAAAAATCAAAAACGACGGCGTATTTACCGAAGTTCGCTACAAATTGGCGGATTGGGATGTGCGCAATTCTTATGACGTGTTCTTGAACTATCGCCGCGTGGGTTCGTTGTCGGGCGTGTCTTCGGTTGAAGACTACAGCAAAAACGTTCAAGGCGTTCAATTGGGTGCAACTTACATTCCTTGGAAAAACTGGAAAGTAAAAGGCTTCTACTTGCACGGTAAACAAGTTACCGCCACTGTTGGCGGCGACAAACAAGATGTGAATGTGGTGCGTGGCCAAGTAGAATATAAATTCTAATTTTTTCTTAGCATACATTAAAGAGGCCGTCTGAACGTTCAGACGGCCTTGTTAATATTAGGTTTACCAAGTATCACGTTTGACTTTATCCAATTGTCGGCGGTCGCGTTTCGTTGGCCGGCCGTCAGGGTAGGCGGCTGTAATGCGGCTGGCCTGATCAAGCAGCTTTTGATTTTTGCGCTCGGTGGCGGTTTTAGTAAGCGTAGGTCGGATACTCGTATCCGACATTCTCAATGCCGTCTGAAAGATGATAAAACTTTTCAGATGGCATAAAAGTTCCCCGTGCTTTTTGCCGCAATCATCGCACGAAAATTGACCAAATGGTTTTTGTATTTTTCTTTGCTGGCAATCAGTTTCTACCTAGCGGCCTAATATTTTCAAATTTTCCTGAGCCATTTTATCCATAAGCCGACTAGCCTTACAGTGCGTTTAAGATTGTCGGATACAAGTATCCGACCTACATTTTTTAGGATGTTCAAACGCTTGTTTTTCTTATATTTAAGGCCGTCTGAAATTTCAGACGGCCTTGTTAATATTAGGTTTACCAAGTATCGCGTTTAACTTTATCCAATTGTCGGCGGTCGCGTTTCGTCGGCCGGCCGTCAGGGTAGGCGGCGGTAATGCGGCTGGCCTGATCCAGCAGCTTTTGGTTTTCGCGCTCGGTGGCTGTTTTGGTATCTTCTTGATAGAGCAATCTGGCTTCCGGCGCAGGGCGGCGTTGGTGATTGAGCGCCAATACTTTGAATTTATAAGGCAGTGAATTTAAGGTCATGTTGATGGTGTCGCCAACCACGATGTATTTGCTGTTTTTCACTTTGGCACCGTTTACCTGAATGCGGCCAAGCTCGATGTGTTTTTGTGCCAGTGCACGGGTTTTGAAAAAGCGCGCGGCCCACAGCCATTTATCCAGGCGCATGGTGTGATTGTCTTGTTCGTTTTTCATAAGCGTGTCAGAAAAGATTTGAATTGATTCTGAGTTTATCATAAGATACGCCACCTGATGTATTAGTGTATCTATACTAAAAATCAATCAGGCCGTCTGAAAATCATGGGGAAGCCCTGATTTTTACCAAAATGCTGCATATTTTTTGTGCAAACTGCTGCTAAAATTGCCTGATTAGCGTATGATTGCAGCAGAATCTTATTCATGAGAGCTTCATCGTATGAAACCTGTTTTTTTAGATTTCGAACAACCTATTGCTGAGCTGACCAATAAAATCGACGAGCTGCGCTTCGTTCAAGGTGAGTCGGCTGTTGATATTTCAGACGAAATTTCCCGCCTGCAAAAGAAAAGCAATGATTTAACCAAATCTATTTTCAGCAAGCTGACACCTGCCCAGATTTCACAGGTTTCACGTCACCCTCAGCGTCCTTACACCTTAGATTACATCAACGCGATTTTTACCGATTTTGAAGAGTTGCACGGCGACCGTCATTTTGCCGACGATTATGCCATTGTGGGCGGTTTGGCACGTTTCAACGGTCAAAGCGTGGTGGTCATCGGTCACCAAAAAGGCCGTGATACCAAAGAAAAGATCCGCCGCAATTTCGGTATGCCGCGTCCTGAAGGTTACCGTAAAGCCTTACGCCTAATGCAAACTGCTGAAAAATTCGGTTTGCCGGTGATGACTTTTGTTGATACGCCGGGAGCTTATCCGGGCATTGGTGCGGAAGAGCGCGGCCAATCAGAAGCCATCGGCCGCAATTTATACGAATTAACCCGCTTGCGTGTACCGGTAATCTGCACCATTATCGGTGAAGGTGGTTCGGGCGGTGCATTGGCGATTGCCGTGGGCGATTATGTGAATATGTTGCAATACTCGACTTATTCGGTGATTTCACCGGAAGGTTGTGCATCGATTCTGTGGAAAACTGCTGAAAAAGCCGCCGATGCCGCACAAGCTTTGGGTATCACTGCCAAGCGCTTGGAAGAGTTGGACTTAATCGACCGCATTATTGACGAGCCTTTGGGGGGCGCACATCGGGATACGGAGGCAGTGATGTTGAGTGTGAAACATGTTTTGGAAGAGCAATTGCGTGATGCGCAAAGCATTCCGATGGCAGATTTATTGACTCGTCGTTTCGACCGCATCATGGCATACGGTAAATTCACCGAGAAATAATTTTTGTAATTATGATTATCATGAAAACAAGCAGGCTAGTGCCTGCTTGTTTTTGCATTTAGGCCATCTGAAAACAATGGAATTGGAAAATGGATTTATTAGCTTTATTGGCAGCAGCATTACCGCAACCAAGCAATAAATTGAGTATTGAGGTGGGCTTAAGCGGCGGATTGGATTCGGTAGTCTTGCTGCATTTGCTGGCTCGTTTGCGCGAACAGAAAAATTTTAGGCTCAATGCCGTACACGTCCATCACGGTTTAAGTCCGTTTGCCGATGAGTGGACAGCGTTTTGCCAAGTATTGTGCACCCAATTGAATGTTGATTTGCGCATCGCCAAAGTGACCATTAATGCAAAAGGAAAAGGCATTGAAGCGGCGGCAAGAGCAGAACGCTACCGTGTATTCTCAGACGGCCTGTGTGATATTTTGGCTTTGGCTCATCATCAAAACGACCAAATCGAAACCTTTATGCTTGGAGTAGCCCGCGGTGGTGGAGTCCGCTCACTCGCCGCCATGCCGAAATGGCGTGATTTAAACCAAAGCATCAAAATTTGGCGGCCGCTTTTAGATGTGCCAAGAGCTGTTTTAGAACACTATGCTGTCGAGCATGACTTAGCTTATGTGACAGACGAAAGCAACCAAGACGCCAGCTATTTGCGCAATTGGATCCGCCACGAAGCTTTGCCGCAATGGCAGCAGAAAGTGCCGAATATTCATCAGCAAATTTTGGCCAATGTACGCAGTATGCAAGATGATTTGGCTTTGTTGAACGAAATCACGCAAGATGATTATCGCTATATCCTTTCAGACGGCCTGTTTCAGGTTGGCCGGTGGCGTGGGTTGAGTGATTTGCGTCGTCGTCGCGTGTTGCATCATTTTTTTCAAGTTCACGAAATCCGTTTGCCGTCGCATAAAACTTTATCCGATATGGCCAGAGTTTTACGGGAAGCGGAATCTGCGCAATGGCAGTTTGATGATAAATCCGTCGATTTTTACCGGGATGTTTTGTATATCAGAGCCATGGCAACAGAGCATTATCCATGGGTGTCCCATGAAGGGGGGCATCGAGGCCGTCTGAAAGATATCTTGTTAGAAAATGGGTTTATTTTAAAACCACATAAATTTGGATTGAGCGAACAGGTATTAATGGATGTAGGTGTGCTTCGTAACATGACCAATAAAGATGTAATAAAGTCGATGTTTGGTCATAAATCAGTTAAAAAAATATTGCAAGAATGTTATGTTTTGCCGTCTGTCAGACAAGTTTGGCCAATTATTACACGTCCTGATAATGTATCGTTAGCAGTGGCCAATTTACAGGTTAATCAGGATTTTCAGGTTAGTAATGGATTTTTGCCTGTTTATAAGCCGTTTATAAAATATATCGGGAAACCAAATATATTAGAAACATTGTTAAGCTAGAGCAGTATGAAGCCCTTCGTTATTGAAAGAACTCAAAAAGCCTTTACATCATGTAAAGGCTTTTTTATTTTCAGACGGCCTCACCATGCCGTCTGAAAGCAGCTATAATGCACGGCATGAAACTGATTACTTCTGCCCAAAATGAGCAGCTCAAGCATTTGGCCAAGCTGCTTTCCCAATCCAAAGCGCGCCGCCAACACGGGCAAACCGTATTGGAAGGCGTGCATCTACTGCAAAGCTATCTTGATGCGGGTGGCAAACCCGTGCAGGTCTATTTGCCTGAATCCAAAGCCAATCATCATGAAATCCGCCGTTTGGCCGAAGCCATTCCGGTCAACCTGATGACGTGGGTCAGCAATGAAGCCTTATCCAAAATCACCAGTCTGACCGATTCTGATGATGTGATGACCTTAATCGATATTCCGCATCAACCAGCATGGCCGAAAGAAGGCGATTGCGTGGTGTTGGAATGCGTGCAAGATCCTGGCAATGTCGGCACCATCATCCGCAGCGCTGCAGCTTGCGCTGTGCCACATTTAATACTCAGCCAAGACAGCGCAGATGTGTGGTCGCCAAAAGTATTGCGAGCGGCAATGGGCGCGCATTTTTTGCTGAACATCCACAGTCGCGTGCCAATGATGCAATGGCTGGCAGAATATCAAGATACGGTTTGGGCAACCGCCTTGAGTGAGCACAATAATTTTAATCTTTACGACATGAAACTGCACCAACCGGCCGCTTGGGTATTTGGCAACGAAGGCAGCGGTGTCAGTGCGGAAGTGTTGGAAAAGGTGAGTGCCAGCGTCAAGATTCCGATGCTGGGGCAAACCGAATCGCTGAATGTCGCCATGGCGGCTACTGTCTGCCTGTTTGAGCAGATGCGCCAAAGAATACACCATTAACGGTTTAGGCCGTCTGAAAATATTGAAAAGGAACCTCCATGCAAGTAAGCACTTTTGACGAAGCCTCACGCAACCGCCTGATTGAGTTGCTCGATGCCAAATCTTTAGAACACAACACCATGCGCTGCGACGAAGTGCAAGGCTTTATGATGGCCTTGTTGAGCGGCCCTGATGCCTTGAATCCAAACGACTGGTTGCCGGAAGTGTTGGGTGATGAATCATTGTTTGAAGCCAAAGAGCGTACCGAAGTCGAGCGCTTGGTATTGGCTTTGGCGATGGACATGCGCAGCCAATTGGCGGATAAAAAACTGCCGGATTTGTGGCTGTATGAAGACGATGCGGGCAATCCTGATTTTTACACATGGTGTAACGCTTATCTGTATGCCCTAGATGTGGTGCCGACCGATTGGTTTGAAGCGGTCAACCAAGAAGAATTTGAAGATTTGTTCTACCCGATTATGGCGCTGGGCGGCATTTATGACGAAGAAGAAAATGGCGAAGTAATCCTGCATTTGACCGACAAAGAATTGACCGAGCTGGAATCCGACCTGCCGCATGTATTGCTGGATATCTACAGCTACTGGCAAGCCGTGATTAATAAACCGCAAACCGTGCGCCGCGAAGGTGACAAAATCGGTCGCAACGATCCTTGCCCCTGTGAGAGCGGTAAAAAATACAAAGCCTGTTGCGGTAAAAACTAATTGATTTTTAATAGAAAAGGCCGTCTGAAAAATTTCAGACGGCCTTTGTTGTTGATTTAAAATAGATTAAAACAGGCTGACAATCCACACGGTCAGTAAAGTCAAGATAATCGCCAATGCGCAGCCGACTTTGGCAACCGTGCCGATGATGAAGCCGATAAAGGTGCCAATGCTCACTTTACCCGCCTGCCACATGTCTTTGCGGGTCAGAAATTCGCCGATGCCCGCACCCAATAGTGGGCCGAACAGTAAACCAGGCAAGCCTAAAAATGCGCCGACCACACCACCAATAAACGCTCCCCAAATGGCTAATTTACTGGCACCGGTGTATTTCGCGCCCAGCATGCCCGCCACATAATCCATCGCCGTACCGATGACGGTAACGATGCCCAAAAATACCAATGTCGTGGTACCGAAAATTTGATAATCGTTAACATGCGCCAGCAGCCACGCGCCGCCAAACATCAGACCTAAGCCCGGAATGGCGGGGTAAATCGTGCCGAGCAGGCCAACGAGAATCAGGATTAAAGATAGGGTGATTAAAGCAGCAGTCATGCATGTTCCTTAAAGATAAGTGTGTGTTATATTCAGACGGCCTATTGTAGGGCAAAGCCTTGCATTACAGGTTAACGCTTTGCAAAAATATCAAAATCCGGGCAAATAGTGTCCGGATTTTGAATTTGGTCTATCAAGCGCCGCAGTTTTTCGGTTTGCTGGCCAAAATATTAATCACTTTGCGGCTGGGCTTTTCCGTTTCGATTTTGACTTCGCTGTCATCTTCATCATCGAGGCCGTCTGAAACAAAACGTTCGGGCACAGTTTCGCTGTCAAATGCCAAATCGCCGCCGTGTTTCAAGTTTTGACCGCGTTCCAAACCGGCAAAATCAAACAATTCAGGGTCGGCCAAATGTGACGGCACCACGTTTTGCAGCGCGGAGAACATCGATTCAATACGGCCGGGGAAGCGTTTATCCCAATCACGCAGCATATCGCCGATGACTTGGCGTTGTAGGTTGGGTTGCGAGCCGCATAGATTACACGGAATAATCGGGAATTGCTTCAGCTCGGCGTATTTAATCAGGTCTTTTTCTTTTACATACGCCAGTGGGCGAATGACGATATGCTCGCCATTGTCGCTGACCAATTTAGGCGGCATGGCTTTGAGTTTGCCGCCATAGAACATATTCAAAAACATGGTGGCCAAAATATCATCGCGGTGGTGGCCAAGTGCGATTTTGGTGCAGCCCAATTCTTTTGCCGTGCGATACAGAATACCGCGGCGCAAACGGCTGCACAGCGAGCAGGTGGTCTTGCCTTCTTCAAGCACGCGTTTCACGGTGGAGTAGGTGTCTTCTTCGACAATTTTGTAATCGACACCAATGCTTTGCAGATACTCCGGCAACACATGCTCTGGGAAACCGGGCTGCTTTTGGTCGAGATTCACGGCGACCAAATCAAATTCAATCGGTGCACTGGCTTGCAGTTGGCGCAAAATATCCAACAGCGCATAGCTGTCTTTACCGCCCGACAAGCAGACCATAATCTTGTCGCCCGGCTCAATCATATTGAAATCATTAATCGCCGCGCCGACCGCATGGCGCAAGCGTTTGTTGAGTTTGTTGTTTTCTAATTCTTGTTTGGTTTTTTTGGACATGGTTTTATGGGGAAATAATGGAAACATTCAAGCGCGTATTTTACCTGAAACTGCGCTGCGATGTTTTATTGATTCAGATGATTCAAATGGATAGGCCGTCTGAAGACTTGCTTATTCACTCAACAAATACGCAACCGCTTTAGCCATGCGCTGCGGCACTTGCTCGAAGTGGCCGCCGTTGTTGAGCTCAAATGCGGTATCAATGCCTTGCTGCTGCCAGTTGGCTTGCGTGGCGCGTGTGGCATCTTCCACAACGCTCATGCGCAGATTTTTGGTGTTTTTCTCTTTGTCGCCGAGTGAAAAATAGGCTTTTTGCGGCGGTGTTTGCAAGCTGTGTTCGGCCACAAATTCTGACCAACTGTCGAACCACAGCGAGCCGGAAACCGAAGCAATACGGCTGAATGGCGTGGCCTGATAAGCGGAATACGCCGCAAACAAACCGCCTAAGGAATAGCCAATTAAGGCTGTCCATTGCGGTTGCAAAGAAAATGATTGGGTCGCTTCGGGCAAGACCGAATCAATCAGCCAGCACAAATAGTCGTCTGCGCCGCCGCTGAAATCAGGTGCTTTTTTAAACGCAGCCGGTGCCTGCCATGGTGTGAAAGCATGTTCCCAATTGGGTTCGTCGATGGACACTAAAAGGGCTTGGTCTGCAATCAAGGCGGCTAAATCGTTGGCTTCTTCTTGGCTTAAAAAAGTTAAGAACAGCGGCGTATTTGCTTGGCTGCTTAAGTAAACGGAAACTGTTTTATCGTTGAGATGAAGAAGTTGTTTGTTCATGAAATACCTTGAATAAAATGCCGTCTGAATGTTTCAGACGGCCTCCTATTAATTCACAGCGTTTTTCTTACCGAAATACACAAAACCAACCGCACCCAACACAATCATCGGTACGCTCAGCCATTGTCCCATTGACAAGCCCAACGTCAATAAGCCCAAATAATCGTCGGGTTGGCGGGCAAATTCGGCAATGAAGCGGAAAAAGCCGTAGCCGCCCAGAAATAAAGACGCCACTTGTCCGGCAGGGCGCGGCTTTTTAGAAAACACCCACACCAAGATAAACAGGCAAATGCCTTCCAGCGCGAATTGGTAAAGCTGCGAAGGATGGCGCGGCAACATGCCGAATCGGTTGAGCCATTCTGCCCATTGCGGATTGTGCGCCGCGGCTTCCAAGTCTTCGTAACGGGCTTGCGGGAAGCCCATCGCCCAGAAAGCGCTCGGGTCGGTGACGCGTCCCCACAGCTCGCCGTTGATGAAGTTGCCGATGCGGCCGGAAGCCAAGCCCAGCGGAACCAGTGGCGCCACAAAATCCATGGTTTTCCACACGCTGATGTTGTGTTTGCGGCTGAAGAGCCACATTGCCACGACCACGCCCAAGAAACCACCGTGGAACGACATGCCGCCTTCCCACACTTTGAGCATGCTGATTGGGTCGGCCAGATAGTCGGACAATTTGTAAAACAAAATATAGCCCAAGCGGCCGCCGAGAATCACGCCCAAAATGCCCCAAGTGAGAAAGTCATCCAGCATTTCTTTGGTGAACAAAGTGTTGCCTTGTGCAATGCGGCGACGACCCAGCCAGATAAACAGCACAAAGCCGACAATATAGCTTAAGGCATACCAGCGGATGGCCAACGGGCCTATGCTGATGAGTACAGGGTCAAACTGGGGGTGAATAATCATGGGGGATCCTTAAATAAATGCAGATAAAGGCTGAGACCTTTGTAAAATCCCCATCTTTGACACATTTCTTCGTTATGCGCTGCTCGAAAGCTTGCCTATCTTTGTGATATGTCTGCGCTTTCTGCGCTGCTCTCACTCCGAACTGTACTCAAATCTGGGGTTTTGCATAGGTCTCAGGCCGTCTGAAAAAATGTCTCGCTTTCAGACGGCCTTTTAATCATTAAAATACTTAGCGCAAATCGCCCGATACATTCCAAATTGCCGAAACCATCGCTTCGCCCAAACGCAGCGAGCGTTGGCCGTTCCAGCCGAAATCGTCGTCAGGCAGGTTGTTGTTGTCTTTAAACGGCATTTCCAGCGTGTAAGCCAAGCATTTGAATTGCTCGCCGACCCATGACGTGGCCATGCTCAAATTGGCTTGGCCGGCTTCGTCTTTCGGATAGCCGATTTCGTCTTGGAAATCCGGGCTGGCGGCGAGCAGAGCTTGTTTGAACTGGGTTTCCAACGCGGCAATGCGTTCGTTATAGCTCGGCACGCCTTCGGTACCTGCCACGAACACAAACGGCAAACCTTCGTCGCCGTGAATATCAAGGAACAAATCCACGCCGGTTTCACGCATTTTTTCGCGCACCACATACACTTCTGGGCTGTGTTCCATGCTTGGATTTTGCCATTCACGGTTCAAATTAGCACCGGCGGCATTGGTGCGCAGGTTGCCCAATACCGAGCCGTCAGGATTCATGTTTGGTACGATGTAAAATGTGGCACGGTCGAGCAGGGCGCGGGCGGTTGGGTCTTGCGGGTCGAGCAGACGGCCTAAAAAGCCTTCGACAAACCATTCCGCCATGGTTTCGCCCGGATGTTGGCGCGCGATAATCCACACTTTCAAATCGCTTTCGACTTGGTTGCCGATGGTCAGCAAATTGATGTCGCGACCTTGCACGGTGCTGCCCAAATCATCGATTTGACACAAGCCGCTGCCTTGGGCGTCGCCCAATAAGTTCAAATGCTGCTCGTGTGAATAAGGCTCGAAATAAGCGTAATACACACTGTTGGACAAAGGCGTGTGGTTGATGGTCAGCACGCCGTTTTCATAATAAGTCGGCACGCGGAACCAATTTTGGCGGTCGTAAGAGGCGCAGGCTTGGTATTCTTCCCAGCCGTCGGGATAAGCCGCTTGAGCCGCATTGTCGAAATGCATCACGCAATTTTGATACGCTGCGCCTTGCAGACGGAAATAAAACCATTGTGCAAAATCGGCGGCATTGTCGGGGCGAAGCGACAGGCGGATATTGCCCGGGTTGCTTAAATCGTTCACAATCACCGAACCGGCGTCAAATTGGCTGCTGATTTTCATCATGGGGGATTCCTGTGTGGAATAGAAGTTTAATAGCCCGTTATTCTAAAACATTTCAGGCAAATCATAAATCCTTTTACGTTTCGGCTTGTTTCAGACGGCCTTTGGTATTAATATTCCAAAACTAAAATTGTTAACAATTAAAGAGTAGATTCATGAACGATATGAAACATATTTCGGCAGCCGACAAAGCCGCGATTTTATCCGAAGCCCTGCCGTATATCCGCCGCTTTTCCGGCTCGACCATCGTGATTAAATACGGCGGCAACGCCATGACCGAACCGGCCTTGAAAGAAGGCTTTGCCCGCGACATCGTGTTGCTGAAACTGGTGGGCATCAACCCCGTGATTGTGCATGGCGGCGGCCCGCAGATTAACGATATGCTCGAGCGTGTCGGCAAAGAAGGCGTGTTCGTACAAGGCATGCGCGTGACTGATGGCGAAACCATGGACATCGTTGAAATGGTGTTGGGCGGTCATGTCAACAAAGAAATCGTGTCAATGATTAACACTCATGGCGGCAAAGCTGTCGGCGTGACCGGTCGCGACGGCCATTTTATCAAAGCCAAAAAACTGCTCATCAACACCCCTGAAAACCCGGGCGTGGACATCGGCCAAGTCGGTGAAGTGGAAAGCATCGACACCACACTGATTCAAGGCTTGATCGACAACGGCCAAATCCCTGTGGTTGCCCCGATTGGCGTGGGTAAACGAGGTGAAGCGTTCAACATCAATGCCGACTTGGTGGCCGGTAAGTTAGCGGAAGAGCTCAACGCCGAAAAACTTCTGATGATGACCAACATCACCGGTGTGCTGGATAAAGAAGGCAATCTTTTGACCAACTTGACCCCGAGCCGCATTGATGAATTGATTGCCGACGGCACGCTTTACGGCGGTATGCTGCCGAAAATCAGCTCGGCAGTAGAGGCTGCAGTTAACGGCGTGAAGGCCACCCACATCATTGATGGCCGAGTGCCAAATGCGTTATTGCTGGAAATCTTTACCGATTCCGGTATCGGCTCAATGATTTTGGGCGCGGATAAGGCGTAAGTGAAATTAATAAAATCAAGGCCGTCTGAAAATTATTTTTCAGACGGCCTTTTGTATTTTAAGGCATTATTTGTGCAAACCACATTCTTTGCTGTCTTTGCTTTCCCACCACCAGCGCCCCGCGCGGATGTTCTCGCCTTCTTTTACCGGGCGGGTGCACGGTTCGCAGCCGATGCTCGGGTAGCCTTGGTGATACAAATCGTTCAGCGGCACATCATGTGATTGCGCATACGCCCACACATCTAATTCTTCCCAATCAAAAATCGGGTTAAACTTAGCGATATTGCGGCCTGAATCATGCTCTTCAAAATTCAATTCACTGCGCGTATCTGACTGGCTGCGGCGTTGGCCGGTGAGCCATGCGGGCGCGTTGCCCAAGGCTCGATTGAGCGGTTCGATTTTGCGGATATGGCAACATTGGCGGCGTAATTCTATGCTGTCGTACATAGCGGTGGTGCCGAATTGTGCTTCAAAAGCTTGCGCATCCGCTTCAATCGGGTGGAACACTTCCAATTCGGTCTGATAACGCGTATTGGTGGCGGCTATCAAGGCTTCGGTTTCAGGATTGAGTTTGCCGGTATTGAGCGTGATGATGCGGATAGGCAGTTTCAGACGGCATATCGCATCGGTAATCACCATGTCTTCAACCGCCAAGCTGGAAGCAAACACAGATTGCGGAAAACGTTCGGCAATTTCTTGCAGACGTTGCTCTAAAGTGGTGGTGGGTTGGGGCAGGCGCTGGCGCTCTTCGGCGGTTACTTCGGGAATCTTCCAGAAGCTCGAACGGAAAAATGAAGTCATGGCAGGTGTTCCTTATTGTGTTTCAGACGGCCTTTTATGATTTAAGGCCGAGGCCTTTGCAAAACTTCAGATTTGAGTACAGTCCGAAGTTAGAGCAGCACAGAAAGCGCAGACATATCACGAAGATAGGCAAGCTTTCGAGCAGCGCATAACGAAGAAATGTGCCAAAGATGAAGATTTTGCAAAGGGCTCGGGCTGTCTGAAATTATTGTCATACCCTCATTGTCCGCCTGTCGCAAAGCGAAAGGAAAGAATGCTTTTCTATTTCTTTATAACCAAAGTGATTGCTGCTGGTTTTTCGGCAATAAGTGGCTGACGCCGATGCCGATTAAGCGAAACGCATCTTCCGTTTGCGGCGGCACGCGTTCGACCAAGGTATGCGCGGCTTTGAGTAGGGCTTGGCGGTCGGGCAGCACCGAAGAGTAAGTCTGCGAACGGGTGATGATACGGAAATCATGGGTTTTGAGTTTGAGCGTCACGCCTTTGACATCGACATTTTTACGCTGGATTTGTTGCCATAAATCTTCGGCCAAATGCGGTAAGTGTTCGATCGTTTGCGCCAGCGATAAATCTTCCGGCAGCGTGATTTCGGTCGAAATCTGCAAACGCTCGCGGCTGGCTTTCACCGGCCGTTCATCCACCCCGCGTGCCAAATCATAAAGCCGGTAGCCGTAGCGGCCGAAATGGTTTAAAAGTTCGCCACGCTCGAAGCGGCGCAAATCACCGGCAGTTTGCATGCCCAGCGACTGCATTTTTTTCAACGTGACTTTTCCCACACCCGGAATTTTGCCCAGCGGCAGCGTTTCCAAAAAAGCCTCGATTTTTTGCGGATGCAGCACAAATTGGCCGTTGGGCTTGCGCCAGTCGGACGCAATTTTGGCGAGAAACTTGTTGGGCGCAATGCCTGCGGAAGCGGTCAGCCCTGTTTCGGCAAAGATTTCGGCGCGGATTTTTTCAGCGATTTCGCTGGCGTAGCGGATATTTTGTTTGTTGACTGTCACATCCAAATACGCTTCATCCAAAGAAAGCGGCTCGATTAAATCGGTATGCCGTCTGAAAATCGCGTGAATCTGCGCGGATACCTGGCGGTAAAGCTCAAAATGCGGCGGAATATAGACAGCCTGCGGGCAAAGCCGTTTGGCCGTCGCCACCGACATCGCCGAATGCAAACCGAATTGCCGCGCTTCATAAGAAGCCGCACAAATTACCGAACGCGCGCCATCCCAAGCCACTACCACGGGCTTGCCTTTCAGGTGCGGCTGTTCGCGCAATTCTACCGAAGCGTAGAACGCGTCCATATCGATATGGATGATTTTGCGGTCGGACATTTAAATCCTAAAAAACAGAAAGCATTATTTTAACGGAAAACAAGCAGCAAAAGGCCGTCTGAAAACGCAAATCCATTTTCAGACGGCCTGTTTTTACACACATCAAATTTTATTTCTTAGGCGACAGTTGATCCACCAGACCGCCGTCGGCAAAATATTTCTTCATGATGTCTTCCCATGCGCCGAATTTTTCGTTTGGCGTGAAGGTTTCAATAGCCGGGAAATCGGCTTGGTGTTTGGCCAAAACATCGGTATTGCGCGGACGCAGGTAAAGCTTGGCTGCCAATTCTTGTGCCGGTTCGCTCCACAGATATTCCAAATATTCTTTGGCAGCTTCCTGCGTGCCTTTTTTCTCTACGACAGAATCAACCACGGCAACCGGGCTTTCCGACAAAATGGTGTAGCTCGGGTAAACGATTTCAAATTGGCCTTGGGTCAGTTTTTTGCTGACGTGGTTGGCTTCGTTTTCAAACGTGACCAATACATCGCCGATGTTGCGTTGGCTGAAGGTGGTGGTGGCTGCGCGGCCGCCGTTTTCAAATACGGGCGCGTTTTTCAGGAAAGCTGCGACAAATTCGTTGGTTTTGGCTTCATCGCCGTTGTTTACTTTCAAGCCGTAGCCGTATGCGCCCAAGAAGGCATAGCGGCCGTTGCCGGTGGTTTTCGGGTTGGCCAAGACAATTTGCACGCCTTCTTTGGTTAAGTCGCTCCAGTCTTGAATCTGTTTCGGATTGCCTTTGCGCACCAAGAAGACGGTGGTGCTGGTAAACGGCACGGCGTTATCCGGCAGGCGTTGCGTCCAGTCGTTTTTCACCAAGCCTTTTTGCTCGAGCAATTCGATGTCGGACGTTTGGTTCATGGTCACCACATCGGCTGCCAAACCGTTGGCCACAGACAAAGCCTGTTTGCTTGAGCCACCGTGTGACTGCTGCACATCAATCTCCGCGCCATTGTGTTTGGCTTGGTATTCTTTGATAAACAGCGGGTTGTATTCTTTATAGAAATCGCGTGCCACATCGTAAGACACGTTCAACAGGGTAATGCCTTTGCCATTGGCAGCAGGTGCAGCAGCATTGCCGTCGGCGGCTTTTTCTTCTTTCGGGGTGCAGGCGGTTAAGGCTATGGAAGCTGCGATGGCAGCAAGGGTGAGGTTACGGATGGTCATGTGTTGGCTCCTTCAATCGATGGGCGTACTTTATACCGCCTGATTGAACATGAGAAATAATGTTTGATTTGATGGTTATCAGTTTTGGTTATAAGTAGCAGGCCGTCTGAAAGGCTTTCGGACGGCCTGAGATATCTACAAAATCTGATGAAAAATTAATAAAAACTAAAACCGCTGTCATTCCCGCGTAGGCGGGAATCCATTTTTGAGCATAACAAGCTATTCAATAAAATAGGGTTCTTAAATTTTGAGATGGATTCCCGCCTGCGCGGGAATGACGGCTATTGTATGTAGGCTGGTTTTGGCAGGAGTTTTGTAAAGATCTCGGCCTAAAGGTTTACTTTGCGGTAGTCGTCAATTCGTCAAACATGCCGCCGTCGGCAAAAAATTTCTGCATGATGTACGACCATGTGCCTAAGGTTTCGTCGGGGCGGAAGGTTTCCAAATCGGGAAAATCGGCATGGTTGGCGGACAAAATAGATTTGTCACTCGGGCGGAAGTAGAGTTCGGCCGCCAACTCTTGCGCCGGCTTGCTCCACAAGAATGCTAGGTATTCTTTGGAAATGGCTGCGGAATCTTTTTTATCGGCCACGCTGTCAACCACGGCGACGGGGGTTTGCGCTTCGACGGTGTAGCTTGGGTAAACGATGTCGAATTGGCCTGGCGCAAGGTGGTGGCTGACGATATTGGCTTCGTTTTCCAAGGTAATCAACACATCGCCGATTTGGCGCTGGGTGAAGCTGGTGGTGGCGGCGCGGCTGCCGTTTTCAAACATTGGCACATTATTCAGCAGCTTGCGCATAAAGTTTTTCGCGTCGGCTTCATTGCCGTTATTCGCTTTCAAACCATAGCCGTATGCGCCCAAGAAGGCATAACGGCCGTTGCCGCTGGTTTTCGGGTTGGCGAACACAACTTGCAGGTTATCACGCGCCAAGTCTGCCCAGTCGTAAACGTTTTGCGGATTGCCTTTGCGCACGAGAAATACAGTCACGCTGGAAAATGGCACGGCATTATTCGGTAAACGTTGCGTCCAATCAGATTTAACTAAACCGCGTTGTTGCAGTGAATCGATGTCGGAAGTTTGGTTCATGGTCACAACATCGGCAGGCAAGCCGTTGGCCACCGACATGGCTTGTTTACTCGAGCCGCCGTGTGATTGCTGGATATGTAGGTCGATATGCGGATGATTTCTGCTGAAATGTTCGATAAACAAGGGGTTATACGCTTTGAAAAAATCGCGCGATACGTCATAGGACACGTTGAGAATTTTCTTATATTGGCTTTTTTCGGTATTGGTTTTACCGCTGCCGCAAGCAGCCAAAGACAGCGCGGTTAAGGCGATGATGAAGCGGATTTTGCCCATGTGTGTTCCTTTGTGTCATCGTGTTGTCGGACACACTTTAATCGGCAGGCAGAAAAAAAGGAAAGAATGGTTGATTGTATCGAAAGGATTTTTAGTTATATATTTTATACACTTAACAAATAGGCCGTCTGAAAATGAACTGCACCCCAAAAGTTGGACACTTTCCCCCAACTTTAAAAAGGTGCAGTTTTCTTATGTCCAAATATACACTAGACTTCAAATACCGAGCCGTACTCCATTACCATCAAGTGCACAGCCAACAGCGCACCGCAGACCATTTCAACGTCTCACGCACACATCTGCGCCGTTGGATTGCCGCCTACTGCCAAGGCGGTATAACCGCACTTCAACACCCACAGGCTACGCTTATGAAGACTATGCAGACCAAACGCAAGAATCCCTTTATCGTCGACAAACCCGACCATGAAAAAACTCAGGCAGAGCTGATTGAAGAGTTACGCTACATG
>NZ_PDBT02000159.1:0-771 GCF_002551535.2 Neisseria sp. N95_16 | reverse complement strand
TAGGGCGTGTCCTCAATTTAACTTAGCATGAATAATAGAGCAAGCCAAGTAAAGCATCGATTTAAAATTACGAGCTAATTTCTCATAGCGAGTAGCAATACTACGAAACTGCTTTAATCGTGCAAATGCATTCTCGACTAAGTGGCGTAATTTATAAAGGTAGCTATCAAAATCAGGGTTAGGTTTCTTGGCATTTTTACGCTTTGGTATAATAGCTTTCATACCGTGTTCTATCGCTTTATCTCTGATTTCTTGCGAGTCATACCCTTTGTCAGCGATAAAATACTGGGCTTCTTGTATGACTTCTATCAAGTCGTTTGCAACTTGACTGTCGTGCACGTTACCCCCAGTGACTTTAAAATCGAGCGGATTTCCATGCGAGTCCACACATAGGTGTATTTTTGTCGTGTTTCCGCCACGGCTTTGTCCAATTGCTCTATCGAAACCACGCCGAGCTCCACTTGCATGTTGATGACACCGTACATAACTTCCGTCGATGAATACCCATTCTTTGTCAATTTCTTTTCGTAGATCAAAAAAAAATTCTGCCACAAGCCTTTTTTAGACCATCGGTTAAAGCGGTTATAAGCGGTTTTCCATGACCCTAGCTCAATAGGTATGTCTCGCCATGGTGCACCTGTTCTTAGCTTCCATAGTATGGCTTCCATCACGGTACGGTCGTTCTTCCATTGATGACAGCCGTGCGCTTTCATGGTTGTTTGTAATTGTTCCCATATGTTGTCAGTTATTGCGGTTCTCGCCATTGTTTGT
>NZ_PDBT02000158.1:0-822 GCF_002551535.2 Neisseria sp. N95_16 | reverse complement strand
CTGTTGTGCTTTTCGGTAACAGTAGGTTCCGTTGACGGAATGCCGTCTGATTTCCCGACTGACGGTGGCGGGATGACAACCGATGTTCTGTGCGATTTGGTTTAGGGGTAGGTTGCGGTAATGTCTGGAAATGTAGTATCTTTGGTGTGAGGTCAGTTGTGTGTAGGCCATATTGCAATCTTTCTTGTCAGGAAAGGCAGTATACCACCGCATACTGGCCTTTTCTGTTATTGGAAATTGCACTTGTTAGGCGAATGTAAGGCCGTCTGAAAGTGTAATTGGGTTTTCAGACGGCCTTTTTGGGTTTAACTATGACACGGAGACCTTTGTAAGACTTAATTTAAACCAAGAAAGCTATGCTCGTCATTCCCGCGTCGGCGGGAATCCAGACTTATCGGCTTCAGGAATATTTAGCTATTACAGTAATTTGAAGTTCTAGATTCTCGCCGGCGCGGGAATGACGATTTAAAGATTTCTAAAGATTTACGAGTTTTACAAAAGTCTCACGTTGTTTGTTGATGAGGGTATGATGAATCAGATGGAAAATTATGCGTTAAAGCCCTTACATTCGCCTAACAAGTGCAATTTCCAATAACAGAAAAGGCCAGTATGCGGTAGTATACTGCCTTTCCTGACAAGAAAGATTGCAATATAGCCTACACACAATTGACCTCACACCAAAGATACTACATTTCCAGACATTACCGCAACCTACCCCTAAATCAAATCGCACAGAACATCGGTTGTCATCCCGCCACCGTCAGTCGGGAAATCAGACGGCATTCCGTCAACGGAACCTACTGTTACCGAAAAGCACAACAG
>NZ_PDBT02000157.1:0-865 GCF_002551535.2 Neisseria sp. N95_16 | reverse complement strand
CCGCCGACCGAGAAAGACATTGGACTATGAGACACCGGGTGATCTGTTTTCAGCAGCCCTTGCCAATGGCATTTGAGCGTTGCACTTGAAATGCGAATGTAAGGGCCTTTAATTGATTATGGCAGATTACAACCCCAATGCTTCGGCATGAAATTCAATGTGGCTGTCGATAAAACTGGCGATGAAGAAATAGCTGTGGTCGTAGCCTTCGCGTTTTTTGAATTGAACGTTAAACCCATTACCACGGGCAGCGTTAACAAAGGTTTCCGGCTGCAATTCTTTCGGGTAAAACTGGTCGGCATCACCTTGGTCGATGAGAATCGGCAGTTTTTTCGAGGCCGTCTGAACGAGGGCGGTGCTGTCGTAGTTTTTCCATGCGGTTTGGTCGTTGCCCAAATAGGCGGCAAAGGCTTTTTGTCCCCAAGGTGTTTCGCTCGGGTTGACAATCGGTGCAAAGGCGGAAACGGCAGCGTAGCGCTCGGGATTTTTCAAAGCGATTTGCAATGCGCCGTGGCCACCCATGCTGTGGCCGAAAATGCTGCGCTGGTCGGTCACCGGAAAATTGGCTTCAATCAACGCCGGCAATTCTTCGACGATGTAGTCGTACATGCGGTAATGTTCTGCCCAAGGTGCTTGTGTGGCATTGACATAAAAGCCTGCGCCTTTGCCCAAATCGTAGCCTTCATCATCGGCTACGTTGTCGCCGCGTGGTGAGGTATCGGGCATGACTAAAGCGATACCCCATTGTGCGGCAAAGCGTTGCGCATGTAAGTCGCCAACACCTTTTGCACGAATTTTTGGCAGCTTTTGCACTTTTTGAAAATATAAATCCTACCACCTTTTGCACATGATTAAAGCCCATTTA
>NZ_PDBT02000156.1:0-879 GCF_002551535.2 Neisseria sp. N95_16 | reverse complement strand
AACCAAACCAAAGGGGCTTAGCATTCTTGATGTGAAAATACTGCACAACGCTGCCATCGGGACTGATGACCGTCTCGCCTGTGACGCGCATGGTTTGTTCGGTATGACCGGATGCTGTGCCGTTAATGGTGCGGCTGTAGCTGCGGCGGGTTGCGGTGGCCGCCTTAACAGCTTTGTCGTAGGCGGTTTTGACGGCCTTGCTAGTGGCAATTTTATATGCATCATCACTATCGATCGCATTACTGCGGTCTCTATGTGTATATACTTCATTCCCGTCGTAGATTAATCGGCCGTCATGCCGCAACTCTAAAAACTTACCAGTTTTAATATTTTGTATAAACACGGCATTATGGTTAGCCGACACTATGCCGGCATTTGAGGCGGCGGCGTTAACCTCGTTATTGGCCACCTGTATGCCGCCGAAGGCTTTTTGTATATTATTAAACGTTTTCACGCCTGAGATGGTTTGATCGCCGGTTAAATTTACCCCGGCTGCGGCATCTAACTTGCCGGCAATCTGATTAGTCACCCGTCTTTGATAGGCTACCATTTCGTCTTGCAGTTTTTTACCCATGGCCGCCGTCAACGCTTGGTTGGTTGCGCTGCTGGTCAAGGTGTTATTAAGCTGCACAATACCGGCCGCTGTTGTGCTGGCCTTGTCGATGGCATGGCTGTGTGAACTGGCCGCCACGGTATTGCCGCTGGTTGCGGTAATGGTTGACGGGGTGCCGAGGGTAATGGTGCGGTTGGCAGACAGATTGCCGCCGCCTGTGAGGCCGGTGCCTGCGGTGATGGTGGTGTTGGCGTTGGCTTTTTCTGCTAATGCGTTTGCAATTGCACGATACATTTGGTTTGGCACTGCCCCATTAACTTTGGCGT
>NZ_PDBT02000155.1:0-896 GCF_002551535.2 Neisseria sp. N95_16 | reverse complement strand
TACATTTTCAGGCGTACAGTATGCGCCGTCATAATGTTTCAAGAATTCGTTTTTTGTTTCGTCATATTGATAACCGGCTGATTCGATGTCGGCTTTGACGACATCATAGGCTTGCTTCAAAAGAAGCGCATTACCTACAAGGGGAACGGCACGAGTGGCTATACGAGCACCGCCTTTAGCTAAACTGAATGCACCATTTAAGACGGCTTGACGGGAGACGGAGGCGGTTAGTTTGGCGGGTACTTTGGATGTGGAACGGTCTCCGGTGGGAGCGTAACGAACGCTTTTATCCATAACAGAAGAATATTCATAATGAAACATTTTCCCATTGCCAGAAATATATTTCCAAGGGCGAATACCGTTTTCATTAAACCCACCAATAGGAATACGTTGCCTACCGTCTCTATCTACTACAATATCAGCATTATCAATAGCTAAAGCATAACTATTAAATCCTAATAGAGTACCTACCATAATAAAAAGCTGTAGAAATTTCCGAATCATAATGTTCAGACCACTCAAAACCATCATCTATAAAATTAATTTTCAGTATTGAACAATCTTCAAAAAACACTACTGTTTCATCTAAATAGGTTCTATTTAAAAAATAAAGAGTAGCATTTCTTGTAATTTGCACAAAATCATGAAAAGGATATATATTTTTTAAATTAAAAAGCTCTTTCATGAAGATATGATTTAACTTCTTATCAAAATATTCAGGATTAGTATCCTTTTTGAATTTCAGTTCTTCTTCAGAAATATAAAACATCTCAAACCCCACTTTCTAGCGTTGGTTATTGTCGAAAGTGGAAATTTATCATGTTTTCATAATCGGCGGTATCAGTCCTTAAACAGAATGAACGCCATGACAACAGGCACGGCCAAGCCGAGAAAGA
>NZ_PDBT02000154.1:0-927 GCF_002551535.2 Neisseria sp. N95_16 | reverse complement strand
TTGCATTCAAGAGAAATGCAATAACTAAATAACAAATAAAAAACAATGATATATAAAATTATCTAAATTTCATGTTTGACAACGCAATATATCATCTTTTCTATACCGAAAGTTAATCAAGCTTGAACCGCACGTTCTAAAGTCTGATTAATCCATTCATTTAAACTGATGTTGCTGGCGGCAGCGGCAGTCGCGGCGGCGGCGTGAATTTTCGGGCTGACGCGCACATTGAAGCGGCCGGAATAGTGTTTGTAAGGCTCTAAACCTTGTTCGGCGCAGACATCAAGAAAAGTTTGCAAACTTACCGCACCTTCTTTATGTAAGTCGGCCACGTTGTCGGCATAAAAATCCGCGCCGCCATTAAGGCCGATAAATTCGCCGCGCAGCATTTCGGTTTCAGGATCGTATTGGATGACGGCTTTGTGGCCGTTGATGGTCATGATGTTGTTCATGGTTTTACTCCGTTGGCTTCAAGCCATTTTCTGACGGCGGCAACTGCGCCTTTGTCGGTATCGGGATTTGGGTGTGGGCGATGGAAAACTTGAACTTGGCCAAACAGAATCACAGCGATACGGCTGCCTTCACGTTCTTGAATGTCCGCGCCGATTTCTTGAAACAAGGCTTCGATGTCTGCCCATTTAATGTTGCCCGATACAGGCCGTTTGAAAATTAAGGCTAGGGTTTTTTGGTGTTTTTTCTTCATGATTTGATACCGTATTTTGGTACTACTTTATCGGAAATCAAAGCGCAATGCAATGGCTTGTGAAGCGTGAATGATGGGCAGACATAAAAAGGCCGTCTGAAAAAATAGTTTTTCAGACGGCCTTACATTCGCATTTCAAGTGCAACGCTCAAATGCCATTGGCAAGGGCTGCTGAAAACAGATCACCCGGTGTCTCATAGTCCAATGTCTTTCTCGGTCGGCGG
>NZ_PDBT02000153.1:0-931 GCF_002551535.2 Neisseria sp. N95_16 | reverse complement strand
CCAGCAGTAGGTGAAGCATCAACCAGATAATCCGATGAGATGCCGGTCTGTCTCACTCTCATGCAAAGGTAAGATCAACCATTTAATCCGCTTACCCAAATACATCAAGGCCGTCTGAAAACCTTTTGGCTTTCAGACGGCCTTGTATATCATCGCTCGATTATTCTTCTTCACGGCGTGGACGCTTCAGCAGAATCCGTACCGCACCATCATTGCCTTGACGCGGCTCAACATAAGCCAACACATCCGGATGCTGTATCAGCCAACGGCGGGTCATGTTTTTCAAAACCGGTTTGTAGCCGGAAGACCCTAGACCACTACCATGTATGATTTCAGCACATACGCCGCGTTTTTTAGTGAATTCAATGAATTCATTCAACACTTGCTGCGCTTCTTCCTGCGTATAGCCATGTAAATCCACATCAGCCACCACTGGATAATGGCCGTTGCGCAAACGTTGAATGTCGTTTTTGCCTTGACCGTTTTTACTAAAGGTAGCCGGTGGCTCGTCCCAACCACCTTGACCGACATAAAAATAATCTTCTTCCGCCAAATCACTTTCCGCTTTTGGGCGCGGCTTGATGGTGGTTTTCGGGCGTGGTGCTTCATAGCGTTGCGAGTTTTTCAAAGGCGTTACCGCACCAACCGCTTTGGCAAAATCAACCTGCTCTTCTTCACGCTTTTTGGCTTCTACTGCTTCGATTTTGCGCTGCTCGGCTTCTTTTTTTGCTTGTTTGCCCAAGGCTTTTAATGTGGCTTGAAAATCCATATTCATTTGATGTTCCTTATTTAGTTTTCAGACGGCCTGTTTGACGATGTTTGCGCTAAGGCCCTTACATTCGCCTAACAAGTGCAATTTCCAATAACAGAAAAGGCCAGTATGCGGTAGTATACTGCCTTTCCTGACAAGAAAGATTGCAATATGGCCTAC
>NZ_PDBT02000152.1:0-955 GCF_002551535.2 Neisseria sp. N95_16 | reverse complement strand
CGATGAATGATTTGGGTTGAAGTTCGGGTTCGGGATTGACGGTATAAAAAATAAACATGATTAAAGCCCCTTCACTGGCTAAGTTAAGGGGCTTTACATAATTTAAAAAATACGCCCCTGATGGAGCGCAATATATAAGGCCGTCTGAATATTCAGACGGCCTTTTTTTATTGGAATCACTCAATAATTTCAGTAAATACAATCGGTTTGCCGCGACGGGTCAGTGTGGCGAACCCTTCCTGCACATGCCAGCGGGTGGAAAGGTTGCTGTATTCCACACCTTTTGCCCACGATTGGATTTGCTTCAGGCTCTCCACCGTGTTGCCTTGGCGCAGCTCTACCGTCATCGGGCTGTTGCTGTTGATGTAAACGGCGGTAATGCGCTGGCCGTTGGCGGCTTCGTAGTTCACGGAATAGGTTTCGGCTTCAGCCACAACCGGTATCGGTGCGGAAGGGCGCACGGCTTTATACGAACCGCAGGCGGTGCAAAGGGAAACCAATAAAAAAATGGCGGCGTGTCGAATCATGGCGTGCGTTTAGTAATGATGATGGGGGATTTCGCCGTCTAAATGATAGCGGATGCTGCAATACGGGCATTCAATGTCGCTGTTGGACTGAATCGGCAAAAACACGCGAGGGTGGCCGTTCCACGTTTCGTGTTTGGGACCGGCGCAATGCAGCGGCAAATCTTGCGGCGTGATGTGGATAACGGGATTATCGGTAGTGTGTGACATGATGATTCCTTGGCAGTTTGCCGTTTATTGTACGCCAGAAGCGCAGGTTTGTGCATAAGCTTTGTCGATTTGAATACCACAAAAAAAGGCCGTCTGAAAGTATACGCTTTCAGACGGCCTTACATTCGCATTTCAAGTGCAACGCTCAAATGCCATTGGCAAGGGCTGCTGAAAACAGATCACCCGGTGTCTCATAGTCCAATGTCTTTCTCGGTCGGCGG
>NZ_PDBT02000151.1:0-974 GCF_002551535.2 Neisseria sp. N95_16 | reverse complement strand
CGGCGCGGTGAACTCAATCTTGATTTTATCGAGCGCATCAACCGTTTTGGCCGCCCCAATCTTGCTTTGCAAGGCTTGACGTTGCCCTGCCACATGGGCAGACAAGGCGGAATAGGCCAAGGCTTTGCGCAAGGCGGCGGCCTTGAGTTTGTCAGGCTCCATGCCACGCGCGGCGGCAATGCGGTCTAACACGGGCGTGGCGGCGGTGTTGTCGGCTGCCCACGCTTGCGCCTCGGCTGATTGCAGCGGCCATGTTTGCAGCTCAAAATCGGGGATGCTATCCAAATCGGCCGCCTGATTTACAAAGGCTTGCGCGGCTGCGTTAAGCTCAACCAGCTTGGCGGCTTTGGCTTGGGCAAGATTGATGGCGGGGCTGTTTTTGGCTTGCAAAATCAGCTCGCCGTTTTTATAAACGGCGGTTTGGTTGCCGCGGCCGCACCATTGCTGATATTGACTGATGCTTAATTCGGGCAGCTCGTCGATGTTGATATCGGGATACAGCTGCGCCAATGTGCGGTCGATTAAGTCAAATTCGCCGACCTCGTTGTTGATGCGGACGCAATATCCGCTCAGTTGTGTATTAATATCAATCATTTAATAACCCTCTACTTTAATGACCATATCGATTAATTCATCACTGTCGCCAGCCCAGCGGCGCGAGTTAAACGAGACTTTATTTTTATTTGTGCCGCGAGGATTCCAGCTGTATTTATGCTCAGAGGCCTCATGTTGCCATCTTTGCGATATATTCGTATCGGTGGCGCGTACAAATTGGATTGAGGCATAACAGACTTTATTGGGCATAGCTGTCCATAAGTCGATATCTATTAATCTCCCCGCAGTAGTATTCCCATAACCGACGGCAGCCTCTTCAAAACCAAACCAAAGGGGCTTAGCATTCTTGATGTGAAAATACTGCACAACGCTGCCATCGGGACTGATGACCGTCTCGCCTGTGACGCGCATGGTTTGTT
>NZ_PDBT02000150.1:0-1026 GCF_002551535.2 Neisseria sp. N95_16 | reverse complement strand
CGACCCTGTGAGTTTCAGTGCGTCACAAGGTATTGAAATCAAATCCGGCGGCAATATCGGTGCCTACGCCACCTTGTTTGACGCACCCCGCGGCTCCGTAAAAATCGAAGCCGGACGCGGGCTGGTTCTCTATGCCGTGGAGGACATCAACTACGACAAACTCGACAGCCACAAAAAGCGCAAGTTTATCGGCATTACCTACGACAAGGTGCATGATACTACGACCCATACCATGAAAACCGCCCTGCCCTCAAGGGTAGTTGCAGAATCGGCCAACCTGCAATCAGGCTGGGACGCCAAACTGCAAGGCACCCAGTTTGAAACCACGCTGGGCGGCGCAGTCATCCGTGCAGGCGTGGGAGATCAGGCACGAGCAGATGCCAAGATTATTCTTGAAGGCATCAAAAGCAGTGTGCACACTGAAACCGTGAACAGCAGCAAATCCGCCCTTTGGCAGAAACAGGCCGGACGCGGCAGCACTATCGAAACGCTAAAACTGCCCAGCTTCGAAAGCCCTACTCCGCCCAAACTGTCCGCACCCGGCGGCTATATCGTCGACATTCCGAAAGGCAATTTGAAAACCGAAATCGAAAAGCTGGCCAAACAGCCCGAATACGCCTACCTGAAACAGCTTCAGACGGCTAAGAACGTCGATTGGAAACAGGTGCAGCTTGTCTACGACAAGTGGGACTATAAAGCCGAAGGCCTGACCGGAGCCGGAGCCGCCATTATCGCCCTGGCAGTAGCGGCAGCAACCGGAGGCGTCGGTGCCGGTTTGATCGGTGCAGCACAGGGAACCACATCTGCCGCCATAGCCAATGCAGCATTTACCTCACTAGCCACCCAGGCTTCCATCTCACTGATCAACAACAAAGGCAACGTCGGCAAAACCCTGAAAGAACTGGGCAGAAGCCGCACGGTGCAAAACCTGGTTGCAGCCGCTGCCACCGCAGGCGTATCCAACAAAATCGGTGCGTCTGCTTTAGCCAATGTCAGCGATACGCAGTGGGTCAACAACATGACCGT
>NZ_PDBT02000014.1:0-41154 GCF_002551535.2 Neisseria sp. N95_16 | reverse complement strand
TTGCGGTTCTCGCCATTGTTTGTGTTTGCCTATATTTCGTTGGAATATAGGGTTAAAATAGGGCTCTTTTGGGCTTATTCAAATTAGGGACACGCCCTAGTTTTACAAAAGCCTCAGGCCGTCTGAATATAAACAGCTGAATGCAAAAAAGCCACTCTTTCGAGTGGCTTTTCATCAGAAGATTAACCTTCCAATTTGACTTCTACGCGACGACCTTGAACGTCATTACCTTGTGCGGCAGTTGTGTTTTCAGGTTTACGCAATTCGATGCTTTCAGCTTTTACACCTTGTGCTTCAAAAAATGCCTGAACTGCTTGGGCACGTTTTTTAGACAATTCGGCATTCGCTGCAGCGTCACCAGTGCTGTCGGTATAACCGCTTACCACCAAACGTTTACCTTCTTTAGCGGCTGTAACCAAATCAGCTACGACGGTTTCTGCATTAGCAGCCACATCGCTTTTACCGGTTGCAAAGAAGAATACTGCGCCATCGTTTGCATTGTAAGATACTTCAGCAACGTCAGCGGCCGGTGCAGTATTTGCAGTTGCAGCAGGTGCGCTGGCAGCAGAAGCTGCTTCAGTTGCAGGAGCGGAAGCTTCACTCGCAGCGACAGCCGGAGCCGCAGCGGCAGGTTCTACTTTTTTCGCTGGTGCTTTACCGTCTTTATTTGACAAGCCCCAAACATAGGCGGTCATGATGTGTAATTTATCTTTATCCAAGAAATTACCCCATGCCGGCATTTGGTTATGGCGACCGTTGGTAATGGTTTCGATAATGGCTTTTTGCGTACCGCCCCACAACCAAACGTCATCAGTCAAGTTAGGACCCAAACCTTGGATACCTTGGCCTTTGTCACCGTGACAGGTGAAACAGTTGGCCTGAGCACCGTTAAACAAAGCCTGACCGCGGGCAGCGCGTTCTTCGTCGTATTGGTCTTTACCTTTAGACAAAGACATTACATAGTTCGCAACGTCTTTCACACGTTCTTCACCCAATTGCGGACCCCATGCAGCCATCACACCGGTACGGCCTTTTTCGATGGTTTCAGAGATTTGCTCAGGCTCGCCACCCCACAACCAATCGTGGTCGGTCAAGTTAGGGAAACCTTTAGAACCTTTGGCATCCGAACCGTGACATTGGATACAGTAAGTATCGAACATGTTTTTACCGATTTGTTGGGCTTGCGGATCTTTCGCCACTTGCTCAATCGGCATTTTGGCAAACTTAGCATACAGCGGTTGGTATTGTTCGTTTGCTTTAGCCACTTCTTTTTCGTATTGGTTGTGACTGGTCCAATTCAAGATACCTTTCCAGTCGCCTACCCCCGGATACAGCACCAAGTAAACGGCACCGAAAATCCAAGTGAAGACATACAACCAAAACCACCAACGCGGCAACGGATTGTTATATTCTGCAATACCGTCCCATTCGTGGCCTGTGGTTTCGACTTCCTCGCCTTTTTTCGGCTGTTTCACCACATTTTGTGAGAAAAGCAGCCAAGCCAAACCGATAAAGCTGAGCAGGACAATGGCGGCAATGTATATATTCCAGAAATTACTGGTAAATTGGGATGTTGTGTTCATTCTTTTGCTCCGTGACCACGGATTAACCGGTTATCGCCCGTTTTTATCAGACGCATCTTCATTATTGTCAAAAATACTGCTGGCTGCTTCATCATAATTTTGTTTATTGCGTCGGCTGAACACAATATAGATGACCAGCATGAAGCTGACAAAAATCAGCAGCGTAAAAAGCGAGCGAATCCAGTTAATATCCATGATGTTACCTTACGTTTTTCAATGCCAAGCCCAAACCTTGCAAGTAGGCAATCACTGCATCCAGCTCGGATTTGTTGGTCAACATTTCCGGTGCTTCTTGCAATTCTTCATCGCTGTAAGGCGTGCCTACGGCGCGCAATGCTTTCATGCGTGCCACAGTGGCTTCAGCGTCTACCTTGTTACGTGCCAACCATGGGAATGCCGGCATATTGGATTCAGGAACCACGTCACGCGGATTCAGCAAGTGGATGCGGTGCCATTCATCAGAATAGCGACCACCAACACGCGCCAAATCAGGACCGGTACGTTTCGAACCCCATTGGAACGGACGGTCGTAAACAGACTCGCCGGCAACAGAGTAATGACCGTAACGCTCGGTTTCTGCACGGAAAGGACGAATCATTTGTGAGTGGCAGTTGTAACAACCTTCACGCACATAAATATCACGACCCGCCACTTGCAGCGCATTGTAAGGCTTCACACCCGGAGCAGGTTCGATGACTGCTTTCGTGCCAAACAAAGGCACAACTTCAATCAACAAGCCGAAACTGATTACAATCACAGTGAAAATAATCAGAAAGCCGACTTTTTCTTCAGCTAATTGTTGTAATTTCATTTGGTAGCCTACTTTCTTGTTATTTAGTGGTGTTGTTGAGAAACCGCAGGGATCTCAGCTTCAACAGGTTTGCCACTGATTGCAGTACGGTAAACGTTGTACGCCATGATACACATACCAGCCAAATACATCAGACCACCTACTACACGGATTGCATAATAAGGCATAGTACGTTTTACAGACTCAACAAATGAGTAGGTCAAAGTACCGTCGTCATTCAACGAACCCCACATCAAACCTTGCATCACACCGGCAATCCACATCGCAGCGATGTACAACACCACGCCGATGGTGGCAATCCAGAAGTGTGCTTCAATCAATTTCACGCTATGCATTTGGGTTTTACCAAACAGACGCGGAATCAGGTAATAAATCGAACCGATGGTTACAAAACCTACCCAACCCAATGCGCCGGCGTGTACGTGTGCAACAGTCCAGTCGGTGTAGTGGCTCAAGGCGTTAACGGTTTTGATCGACATCATCGGGCCTTCAAAGGTCGACATACCGTAGAAAGACAGGGAAACGATCAAGAATTTCAAAATCGGGTCGGTACGCAGTTTATCCCACGCGCCAGACAAGGTCATGATACCGTTGATCATACCGCCCCAAGATGGTGCGAACAGAATCAGCGACAAAACCATACCCAAAGATTGTGTCCAGTCAGGCAATGCGGTGTAGTGCAAGTGGTGAGGACCTGCCCACATATAAGTGAAAATCAATGCCCAGAAGTGAACCACAGACAAACGATAAGAGTAAACCGGACGGCCTGCTTGTTTTGGAACGAAGTAGTACATCATGCCCAAGAAGCCTGCAGTCAGGAAGAAACCTACCGCATTATGGCCATACCACCATTGAACCATTGCATCGATGGCACCGGCATACACCGGGTAAGACTTCATGAAGCCGGCAGGAATGCTGATGTTGTTCACAATGTGCAGCAAGGCAACGGCCAAGATGAAACCGCCGTAGAACCAGTTGGCCACGTAAATGTGTTTTACTTTACGTTTGGCGATGGTGCCGAAGAATACGATTGCGTAAGCCACCCATACCAAAGTAATCAGGATATCGATTGGCCATTCCAATTCGGCATACTCTTTAGCTTGGGTAAAACCCATCGGCAAAGTGATGACTGCTGCTACAATAACCGCTTGCCAACCCCAGAAGGTAAATGATGCCAACCAGCCGCCAAACAGGCGGGTATTACAGGTACGCTGCACCACATAATAAGAAGTGGCAAACAGACCACAGCCACCAAATGCGAAAATTACCGCATTGGTGTGCAATGGACGCAGACGGCCAAAGTGGAACCAAGGTCCGATTTCAGATAAATTAAGAGCCGGCAAGTATAATTGGGCGGCGACAATCACACCGACCAACATACCCACGATGCCCCAAACTACAGTCATGATGGCGAACTGGCGCACCACTTTGTAGTTATAAGTTTGTGTGTCCATGGGAGTCTCCATAAATTATGGGAATTGAAAATTTTTGCTTTACCCGCCCGAATGTTTTCTACGTTTCCACAAAAAACATTAAGGCAAAGTATAAATTTTTCTAAATTTAACATATATACAAGATTGAGCCAAGCAATATTACATTTCTTCCGCTCAAGCGAATATGTAACCTAAAAAATAAAAAATTATAATAATCAAATAATTAAAACAAATGAGCTCTAATAAAAGGCATACATTTTTTTCAAGCCCCGTTTTTTTAAAGGCTTTTTGATGTAAATTAAATATCAGACACTGTATGCCAACGTTATTCATTAATTTTAACAAACTAAGCAATAGATATGATTAATTACAAAATCTCATTCCGCCCTTTGAGTCATGAATATCAAATTACATTGAGTTTCAATCAAGACAATGATTTACCTATTGAATTCAGCCTACCCAACTGGGTGCCGGGCAGCTATCTGATTCGTGATTTCTCCCGACATATCACGCAATTAAGTGCTTCTTGCAATGGCCATACTGTTGCATTGACGCAATTGACCAAAAACAAATGGCAGGCAAACGGCCAAAAAGGTGAGTGGCAAATTTGCTACACCGTTTATGCGTTTGACTTATCCGTACGCGGTGCGTTTTTAAGCACCGAACGCGGCTTCTTCGATGGCGCTTGTCTTTTTTTAAAGATTCATGGCTGCGAAAACCTGCCACACAGTGTTTCCCTAAAAGACTTTCCCAACCAATGGCAAATCGCTACTACCCTACCGCAAACCGCCACACACCAATTTCAGACGGCCTCTTATGCCGATTTAATCGACCACCCTGTCGAAATGGGCAAGATTGAATTTTTAGACTTTACCGCAACCGGCATTCCCCACCGCATTGCCCTGAGCGGCTTTTATCGCGATTTTGACCGCCAACGTTTTGTCGATGATATTCAAAAAATTTGCGAAACCGAATTGGCCATGTTCTCTGAGCCTGCGCCGTTTCAAGAATATCTGTTTATGCTGCATGTCGGCGACAACATCTACGGCGGCCTCGAACACATCAGCAGCACCGCCCTTTTGGCCGACCGCAACAGCCTGCCGCCGCACAATATGGGCGAAGCCAACGAAGCCTATACCCAATTGCTCGGCCTGTTCAGCCACGAATACTTCCACGCCTGGAATGTGAAATCGATTAAGCCCGAAGCATTTGTGCCTTACGACCTCGATCAAGAAAGCTACACTGAGCAACTGTGGGCATTTGAAGGCATCACCTCTTATTATGATGATTTGTTCTTGGCACGCAGCGGCGTGATTGACAGCAATGCTTATTTAAATCTGCTCGCCCAATCGATTACCCGTGTGCAACATACAAAAGGCCGTCTGAAACAAACCTTGGCCGAATCCAGCTTCACCGCATGGAACAAGTTTTACAAGCAAGATGAAAACAGCAGCAATGCCATCGTCAGTTATTACCAAAAAGGTGCGCTGGCGGCATTGTGTTTGGATGTACTGATTCGCCAAAAAAGCGGCGGCAAGCATTCATTAGACAGCGTGATGCAGCAGCACTATCGCGATTGGGTCAACACCGGCCAAGGCATTCCGGAAAAGCAATGGCAAGAGCGTTGCCAACAGATCACCGGCTTGGATTTGCAATCATTTTTTCAGACGGCCTTATACGGCACCGATGACCTGCCCTTGCAAGAATGCTTGGCGCACGTCGGCGTCACATTGGATTGGCAGCCCTTGCCGCGCAGTCATGGCGGTGGCTTGGCGGGCGAAACCGTTTGCATCAAACCCGCCGGCGATTTCGGCGCACGTTTCAAACAAAACAGCGACAGCGCCACCCTGACACACGTATTTAATGGCGGCAGCGCAGAAAATACGGCTTTGTGTCCACAAGACAAAATCATCGCGCTTAACGGCTATGCCTGCACTGACTTGGCCGCGCAATGGGCGCAATTGGCTGTCGGCGAACGCGCCACACTGCACTTTTTCCGCAGCGGCGTACTGCACCAAACGCACATCACCGTGCAAGCCGTGGAAGCGAATACGGCTTTGTTGAAAGTTGCCAACCAAGATTTGGTAGATAAATGGTTGTTTAACCGCTAAACTTTCAGATGGCCTGATAAAAGGCCGTCTGAAAATTGTCGAAAGGAAGGAAAATCATGGCTATTTTGAAATTGAGCGAACAATTATATGTATCACCACAACTGACCGAACAAGATGCAAAAGATGCCGCGCAATTGGGCATTCAAACCGTTATCTGCAACCGCCCGGACGGTGAAGAAGAGAATCAACCTTCTACCATGCAAGTGCAACAATGGCTGTCGGCAGAAGGCATTACTTCATTCAAACATCAGCCTGTTGTCGCACCGAATATCACCGCTGCCGATGTTGTCGCATTTCAAGATTTATTGCAGCAAGCCGGCCAACCCGTTTTGGCCTATTGCCGCACCGGCACGCGCAGTTCTTTATTATGGGCTTATCATCAAGTGCAAAACGGCATGAGCGTTGCCGAGGCCAAAGCTGCTGCTGCCGAAGCCGGCATTGATTTAAGCAATTTTGAAGCACGTTTGCAGGAAGCTGCCAAGCATAAATTAGCTTAATTCCGCATCGTAAAAGGCCGTCTGAAACGTTTCAGACGGCCTGTTCAACAGATAAGCGGAAATATTTCCACCGCTTTCAACGGTTATTCTGCTTTGGTCTCTGTAACGAAACCGATTTTGCTGATACCGGCTTCGCGCGCAGCACCTAGGGCTTTGTTGACATAATCGTATTCCACGGCCTTATCCGCTGCAATGGCGACGATAGCATCTTCGTTTGCCGTTTTGGCTTCTTTCAAACGGGCGGTCACTTCTTCGATGGTGATTTTCTTATCGGAATCGCCACCGATATAATAAGCACCATCCGAACCAATCGTCACACGCAAAGGCTCTTTGGGCTGCGTATCTTTTTTCGCTGCCTGTTCGGAAGCAGTTGGCAGCTCCAGCGGAATCGAATGCGTCAATACTGGCATGGTAATCATAAACACAATCAGCAACACCAGCATCACATCGACCAAAGGCGTTACATTAATGTCAGACATCGGTGCATCTTCATCACCGGAATTCATTGAACCGAATGCCATATCTTAATCCTTTTGATTCAGCAGACGAACGTGCAAATCATGCGCGTAAGCGTCTAAGTCTTGGGAAACGGTTTTCTTACCGCGGTTTAAGAAGTTGTAAGCCAATACCGCCGGAATCGCCACAAACAAGCCGGCTGCAGTCGCCACTAAAGCTTCGCCAATCGGGCCGGCTACGGCGGCGATGCTCATTTGGCCGCTTTCGCTGATGTTAATTAACGCGTGATAAATACCCCAAACGGTACCAAACAAACCGATAAATGGCGCAGTAGCACCAATCGAAGCCAACGCCGTCATGCCGCCATCAAACTGGCGCATGGTCTGATTCATGCTGGTGCGGATTTGGCCGACTAAGAATTCATTCAGCGGCAATGCGTTGGCCAAGGTTTTGGTGGTGCTTTGGCGATAGTTATCATAAGCATGAACGGCGTCAGTGGTCAGCGTGCTGATCGGCGCATCAATGTTTCTGACTTTCTGCACAGCATCATTTAATGTGAACGAATCCATGACTGCTTTTTTGGCCGCCGCATTACCTGCTTTGGCTTTGCGCAGCTTAATCACACGCACAATCAAAACGCTCCAAGTCACAATGCTCATGATGACCATCAATAAAAATACACTGATTAAGACGTAATCGCCCGATTCAAACACTAATCCTAAATTCATGGTTTTTCCAAAATCAAAATAAATAAATCAAACATTTGGCGGCAGACTGTTGGGATTCAGCCCACCGCATGACTGCTTTCAGACGGCCTATCCACCTAAACTGAAGCGCACCGGTACACGGTAGCTGGTCCAAACATTGGTGTTAAAGTGGCCGGATTTGGCGGCATTGCGTGCTGCGCGATCTAAGCGTGATGAGCCGCTGCTCTTGGCAACCGATACTGAAGCGACTTTCCCGCCCGGCGCCACCAATATATTCAGCACAACGGTACCTTCTTCACCATTCTCTTGCGATAAAGCAGGATACGGCGGAGTCGGAATGGAGCCGGTGGCTTTTACCGGATTGCTGCGACTGCTGCCCGGGCCGCTACCGCCGCCTGCGCCGCTGCCGTCACCGGAACCGCTTTCACCTTTTTTACCGCCTGAACCACTGCCACTACCTTCACCGCGACCGCTGCCTTCACCTTTGGTGCCACTACCACTGCCTTTTCCTTCACCTTTAGCAGATGAACCACCTTTACCACTCTCGCTGCCTGCTTTTTCAGATGCACTACCACCGGCTTTTTCTGCCGGTTTCTCGGCAGGTTTTTCTGCTTTAGGCTCTGGCACCGGTTTCGGTTCAGGCTTGGGCTCGGGTTTTGGCTCGGGCTTAGGTTCCGGCTTAGGCTCGGGTTTCGGTTTAGGTTTTTCGACCGGTTTCGGTTTTTCTTTAGGCTGCTGAATATCTGCGTCTGCTTTTTTGGTAATCACCGGTTTAATCACCGGCTTCGCCTCTTCTACCGGTTTCGGTTTAGGTTTGGGCTCAGGACGCGGTTTAGGTTTCGGTGGCGGCGGCGGTGGTGGCGCTTGCACTGGAGCAGGCGAACCGGCACCTTCCGGTGCACCATCGCCGCCACCGAAATCACCTAATTCAACAAACTCGATATGCTCAACGTCAACAATGTCGGGCTTATGGGCTTTCCATAATAAGGACATCAATCCAATGTGCAAAAGAGCGACCACAGCAACCACCGTGGGGTTTATCATTCGATCTTTTTTCATAGTACGCGTATGGTAATAGCAATTATTCCTGTTTGCAACTTATTTTTACACAATTCAGCCAAACAACAGGCTTGTTACCATTCAAATAATCACTTTAAAAACCATCAAATTAAAGAAGACTGAATGTAATATTCATTCTCACATCAATCCTAAAACAAACGGCTTTATTCCGGCAATGTATTGGAAATAAAGCCGTTAGAAAAAATATCAATTTACTGGCGAAGCATCTAAACTCAGTTCACCGTATCGATGCGAATCGCGTTTGACTGCGCCACTTTCTCCGGTACATGGTCTAGATTTTCAGATAGCGGCGACGGCATAGTTTCTACAGACTCATGCTCGGGCAAAATGTCGATTTTCGGGAAATACAGCAAATCGTAGGTAGGTTTGTTCAACAAATCTTCCAGCGTAAAGCCATCGAGATAATTGAAAAACGATTTAATTGCACCGCCAAGAATACCGGCCAAGCGGCAAGACGGTGTAATCAGGCAATCGTTGTTATTACCCATGCATTCAACCAACTGCATAGGCTCCAAATGCCGTATCACGGCGCCGATGTTGATTTTGTCTGCAGTCATGGCCAGCTTTAATCCGCCGCCCTTGCCGCGCACGCTGGTGAGAAAACCGCCTTTGACCAAGGCAGTCACCACTTTCATCAAATGGCTTTTAGAAATGCCGTAAGTGTCGGCAATGGTGCTGATGTTGACCAACGAGTCATCGTTGATGGCGGTATAGATTAAAACGCGCAATCCGTAATCTGTATGCTGGGTTAGATACATAACGATCTCTGCTCTGAATCAGGTTATATTTGTTATTTAAAATCAGCCGCTCTAATGATTCATCATAGAATTCGGGCGGTATGTGTTTGACTTTATATAGAATTAAGTTTCATAATATATGAAACTTATAAATTAATCCAGTAAAATCCAACACGGGCCACTGATTATGACACCATTGAAACGCCATCCCGCGCTAATTGATTTGTCGCGCGAACACCATCACTCCCTTTCTTTATGTGTGCGTATTCTGCGCACGCCGTCTGAAAGCCATCAGGCCGAACTCGAGCCGCACTTTGTTGAATTAATGCAACATTTCGAAGAAGAAGAAAACCAGTTTGCACCGCATTGGCCGAATATTACACCCGAGCTGCGTGTCCGTTTTGAACACGACCACACCAAACTGCGCCAAATGATGGCGCAACCTGAATACACCAGCGAAGCATGGAACCAAGAATTCGCCACTACACTGCGCGACCACGCCCGCTTTGAAGAACGCGAGCTTTTCCCTGCAGTTGAGCCTTACTTAGATAACGTAACGGCTTAAACATAATATAAGGCCGTCTGAAACTTTCAGACGGCCTATCCACTATTGACCATAATCATTCAAGGAACCACCATGAACGCATTGTTCAAACACCCTGTTTGGGCCATGGCTTTCCGCCCGTTTTACTCGCTGGCCGCCCTTTACGGTGCGCTGTCGATTTTACTGTGGGGCTTCGGCTATCAAGGCACACCCGAGCTGCCCGGCTTTTACTGGCACGCGCATGAAATGATTTGGGGCTATGCCGGTTTGGTGGTGATTGCCTTTCTGCTCACCGCCGTTGCCACGTGGACCAGCCAGCCGCCTACCCGCGGTGCAGTGTTGGTCGGCTTAACCGCGTTTTGGCTGTTGGCACGCATTTGCGCATTTATTCCCGGCTGGGGCGCGGCAGCCAGCGGCATTTTCGGCACGATTTTCTTTTGGTATGGCGCGGTGTGCATGGCGTTGCCAGTGTTCCGCACCAAAAACAAACGCAACTATGTCGCCGTGTTTGCCATTTTTGTGTTGGGCGGCACACACGTCGCTTTTCACCGCCAACTCAGCCCGTTTGACCCTGCTGCCTTGCTGGTCGGCCTGCAATCCGGCCTGATTATGGTAGCCGGTTTCATCGGCTTAATCGGCATGCGCATCATCTCGTTTTTCACATCCAAACGCTTAAATATCCCACAAATCGCCAGCCCGCAATGGGTCGGCCACGCATCTTTATGGCTGCCGATGTTGACCGCCATGCTGATGGCGCACCAAATGCTGTTGCCGCTGGCTGCCTTGTTTGCCTTTGCAGCAGGTGTCATCAGCTTGGTGCAGGTGTATCGCTGGTTGCATAAAGATGTGTTGAAAGAACCGATGCTGTGGATTTTATTCGCCGGCTATTTCTTCACCGGATTGGGCTTGATGGCAGTCGGCATTTCCTACTTCTCGCCGTCGTTCCTAAACTTGGGCGTGCACTTAATCGGCGTCGGTGGCATTGGCGTATTGACCTTAGGCATGATGGCGCGCACCGCGCTCGGCCACACCGGCAACGCAATTTATCCGCCGCCCAAATCAGTGCCAGTGGCATTTTGGTTGATGATTATTTCAACTTTGGTGCGCATTTTGGCTACCTTCGTTCACGGCACGGCTTACACCCACAGCATCCGCCTGTCGGCCGTGCTGTTTGCCGCTGCTTTGTTGCTTTATGCGTGGAAATACATTCCTTGGCTGATTCGTCCGCGTGTTGGCGGCAAACCGGGTTAAGCCTATTTATGTTTAAGGCCGTCTGAAAGCGTTTGCTTTCAGACGGCCTTATTGATTGCTGACAACTACTGCCCTTTCAACCACTCATCGCGTGTGTTTTTAGCTTCTTCAAAATATGTGTACAACGCAGCTTTATTTTCCGTTGCCAGCAGATGTTCCAAAGTATCCAATTGCCGACGGATACCACCGATCAAATCCTGCAGGCTGTTTTTATTGGCTAAACAAATGTCCGTCCAAATCGCCGGGTGGCTGGAGGCAATGCGGGTAAAATCACGGAAACCGGAAGCCGCAAAGCTCAAATAGGCTTGTCCATCGGGATGATCGAAAATTTCGTGTACAAAGGCAAAGGCCAACAAATGCGGCATGTGCGACACGGCGGCGAAAATGGCATCGTGTTCGGCCGCGCTTAAACGAAACGTTTGTGCACCCACCGCTTGCCACAGCGACTCCAGCCGTTCAAGGCCGTCTGAATATTCGTTGCCGTGTGGTGTGATAATCAGCTTTTTGTCTTGATAAAGACCAAATTGCGCCGCCAACGCGCCATGTCGATCGGAACCGGCAATCGGGTGCGCGGCAATACAGCGCGGCAAATGTTCGGGCAGATAAGTGCGGAAAGCTTCGACAGCAATTTGCTTGGTGCTGCCGACATCCGACACCAGCGCATCGGCCTGCAAAAACGGCTTGATGGCCTGACAAATCGTCGGCAAAGTCGATACCGGCGTAGCAATCAACACCAAATCCGCCCCGCTGATGCTCTCGGCATTGATTTCGGTAAACGCGGCATCAATCACACGCCGTTCTAATGCACGGTCAAGGTTTTCGCGGTTTAAGTCGATGCCGACCACCGTTTCCACCAGCCCCAAGCGTTTCAAATCCAGCACAAACGAGCCGCCTATCAGCCCAACGCCGATAAGGGTGATTTGTTTGAGTGGGGTAATGGCAGACATGACAGACGACAGTGTGAACAAAAAAAACGAGTTTACCTGATTAAGCGTTGGGAGTAAAAGGCCGCCTGAAACAGATTGCGTTTCAGACGGCCTCATTCAAATATTCATCGCCATTGGCCGACAAATTCCTGCCAATGCAATTTATCTTCGGCTTGCTCTTTGAGATAGTTTTTCAAGCGTTTGACCTCGACTTCGTATTCGTCGCTGTCCAAAGCGCCGCTCATCAGGCGGAAACGCAGATACATCAGATAAGTATTGGCGGCATCGGTTTCACAATAATCGCGGATGTCTTTCAGACGGCCTTGATAATACGCTTCCCACACTTTGCTGCCGTCCATACCCAATTTGCCGGGAAAGCCGCACAGCTTGGCCATGTCGTCCAGCGGCACGTTGGCACGCGGTTGATACAGCGCGAGCAAATCCATCAAATCGCAATGGCGGTTGTGGTAGCGGCTGATGTAGTTGTTCCATTTAAAATCACGGCTGTCACCAAAATCACCTTCACCCATGTCCCAATAACGCGCGGCGGCTATGCCGTGTATCATGGCGCGATAATGCAATACCGGCAAATCGAAACCGCCGCCGTTCCAGCTCACCAGCTGCGGCGTGTGGTTTTCAATCAACTCGAAAAACTTGGCAATCACTGTCTCTTCGCTGTCGTCGATTTCGCCAATGGTGCCGACATGGATTTTCTCGCTGCCCCAACGCATACAGCACGAAATCGCCACCACTTGATGCAGATGGTGTTGCATAAAATCACTGCCGTTTTGCGCGCGCCGTTTTTGTTGGGCGAATAACACCACTTCGTCATCCGACACACTTTGCGGCAAATCGTAAAGCAGTCGGATGCCGTTGACATCGGGAATGGTTTCAATATCAAAAGCGAGTATCGGGGTCATGACATGCTCCTTGGATCAGGATATGGGCATTGTGACACGAAGCCGTGGATAAAAAAAGAGGCAACCCCCCACAGGATTGCCTCAATACCTCAAATCAGAGATTTACGCTTCACAAACAATACAGGCTCTCGCCTGCGGCTTTATTAATGCAGCTCAACTCTGCATTAATAAACAGTCGTTTCATCGGCAGGAATCACACCGGAAAAACGCCCGTTAAGGGAACTTGGCGATATTCAAAATCCTTTTGGCTGAATATCTTGTAACTCGATATAGTGAAATGTACGCGTTTTTAGCGCGCTTGCCAAGTGTTTTTTTGAAAAATTCTCTTTTTCTTCTAAAAATAGAATATTTCTCTTAAAATAAAATTATATTAGAATAATTTCTAAAATTTAATTTTTAAAAAATAAAATACTGATTTTCTCTTAAATTTAAAATTTAAAATCTTATTCCAAAATAATAAAATATTTAAATTTGAACTAATTTTTCACAAACTATTGTTTTTTAAAAACATTAAATTTAATATATTAATTAAATATTCAGATTATATGAAAATTAAATGAAGCAAATGATTTCATAGCCATCATCTCAATCTTTCAGACGGCCTAATTCCCTTTTAAATTAAGCATACGGCGTTTTTCTCACATACAAACATGTATGAATAAATATCAGCCTGCTACTCAATTAAACAGAAATAAAAAAGGTTCGGCAGCCACCGAACCTTAATTTTTTGTAACTGTATGTAATCAATAAAAGCCCGCTTCGCCTTCCGGACGGGTTTTAAAACGCTTATGCAACCAGAAATATTGCTCGGGAATCTCACGCGCGCGCGCTTCGATGAAGTCGTTCATGCGCTGGGTGTCGGCGACCACATCTTCGCTGGGAAAATGTTCCCATGGCTCGTAAAAACGCAAAGTCACGGTATTATCGGCCTCACGAAACGGAATCGCCGGAATCACTTTGGCATTCGCCATGCCGGCAATGCGGCTCAAACCGGTAATCGTAGCCGTCGGAATCCCAAAAAAATCGACAAAAATCGAATCATTGCGGCCGAAATCCTGATCCGGCAGATAAAGAAACGGCGCATCGCTTTTGCGCAACTGCTTGATAATCGCGCGCAGGCCTTCCGTGCGGCCAATCAAAAACACATTATCATAGCGGTGACGGCCTTTTAAAATCTGCTCGTCCATCGCTTTGTTTTTTTGATGCGAATACATGCTGGTCAGCGGCACATCCTGATTGAGCGTGTACACCGCCATTTCAAACGCGGTAAAGTGCGGATAGAGCAAAATCACTTTTTCACCCGCCGCCAACGCATCATCAAGATAATGTTTGTTTTCATAGCGCACCAAGCTGCGCAAGCGCTCGGCAGGTGTGTACCAATACAGGCCGTATTCCAACATCAGCTTAGCCATGTGTTGGAAATGGCGTTTTAACACCGCTTCACGTTTGTCATCGCTCCACTCGGGAAAACATTTTTTCAGGTTCACCTGCCCCACTTTGCGGCGGGGTTTCACGACATAATACGCCAGCCAACCCACCGCATCAGCGATTTTGTGGATCAGCTTGAAGGGCAACAGCTGCACCAGATACAAAATAAAAAAAGCAAATTTCATTATTCAGACGGCCTGTGTGTGAAGTGTGGCTATTATAGCAGTAAAGGCCGTCTGAAATTTTTGCTGGTTTCAGACGGCCTGTTTTTTAAGCAAGTGTCACTTTTACAGAATCCAAGCTTTTCAGACGGCCTCAACCATGAAACCGCCCACCCTTAATCTGCAAGCCATTGCGGTTGATTTGATTGGCCAAACCGTGATTGCGCAGCGCGTGGGTGAGCGCCACGGCCAAGCCATCGGCGGCATCGGCTTGCGGCGTACCCGATAAACCCAACATCTGCACCACCATGTGCTGCACCTGTTCTTTCGCCGCTTTGCCCTGCCCGACCACCGCCTGCTTGACCTGCAAAGCGGTGTATTCATATACCGGCAAACCGCGCATCACCATAGTGGCAATCGCCGCCCCCCGCGCCTGCCCCAGCATCAGCGTGGCCGCCGGATTCACGTTGACAAACACCTGTTCGATGGCGGTTTGATTGGGTTGGTACACATCGATGATTTCGTTGATGTGCTCGCAAATCACGCCGATACGGCCGGCCAGTTCGTCGCCGGGAATGGTTTTGATGCAGCCTGAAGCAACATAGCTGTGTTCACGACCATAGACGTCAATCACGCCGAAACCGGTAATGCGGCTGCCGGGGTCGATACCTAAAATGCGGATGGGTTTCTTATTCATTGGATTCAATTTGGGAAACAAGCCGTCTGAATTGGTTTCAGACGGCCTTTGTATTTAAAGCAAACGGTGTTGCAAAGCAGGCAAGCGCGTGCGCACGCTGCTAAGACGGCTGGCATCCAAATCGGCCACCACCACGCCTTCGCCTTCCGGCAACACGGCCAACACTTCGCCCCACGGGTCGATGATCATGCTGTGGCCAAAAGTGCGGCGTCCGCTTTCGTGTTTGCCGCCCTGCGCCGAAGCGACAACGTAACATTGGTTTTCCACCGCCCGCGTGCGCAACAGTAATTCCCAATGCGCTTCGCCGGTCGTGTAGGTAAAGGCCGCGGGCAACAACAATACGTCAAACGGCGCCTGCATGCGGAAAAATTCGGGAAAACGCAAATCGTAGCACACACCGGCCGCCACGTTCAGCCCGTCCACCTGCCAATCAGGTACTTCTTTGCCTGCAGTGATGGTGTCGGCTTCGGCATAGCGTTCGCCCAAACCGGAAAAGCCGAACAAGTGCATTTTGTGGTAGTGCGTCAAAGATTGGCCGTCTCGGTCGTAAGCCAGCATGGTGTTCATCACTTTGCCGTCTTCATCGCTGGTTAACGGGATGGTGCCGCCGAACAAAACCACCTGATTGTCACGCGCGGCTTCGCTTAAGGCCGTCTGAAGTTTGCCTTCGCCCAAGCTTTCGGCAAAAGCGATTTTATCGGTATCCTGCCGCCCCATAATCGGCCAGTATTCCGGCAGCAATACCCAATCGGCGCCCTTTTCGGCAGCTTCTTTCACCAAGTGGCGCATGGTTTGAATGTTGGTATCGGGGGCGGTCGTGGAAACCATCTGCACGGCGGCAGCGCGGATTGTGTGAGCCATATCATTTCCTTTCAGACGGCCTTTACCTGAACCGTCATTCTTTTACAGCCAAGTCGGTTATACTGACCCCATCTTATTTTCTTTTGACGCGAAAGGCAAATCATGAAATCCACCGCCTTGATCCTAACCACCCTGCTTCTGCCCGCGCTGGCGTGTGCCGAAGTGAAAATCTACGGCGAACTCAAAAGCGGCGTGGAAAGCTCGCGCACCAAAATCAACGGTAAATCCGTTTCCAACACCCAAGTCGCCGATCAAGGCAGCTTTATCGGTTTGCGCGGCTCTTACCCGATTGGCAGCAACGGCAACCAAATGACATGGCAATGGGAGCAAGACGCGCCCACTGTTTCTGATAAACGCAACGGCAACAACGGCTCATTGCGCCAAGAATGGCGCGAACGCAAACAACGTGGCGAATCGTATATCGGCTTTGGGAAAGACCGCTGAAATTAAACAGGCCGTCTGAAACCAGTTTTTCAGACGGCCTGTTGGTAATTAAGCAACTGCTAACGCGGCAAGCCTAATTTGGCTGCAATTTTTTCCCACACCACTTCCAAAGGAATCGCGCCGAGCAAACGCGTTTTATCATCGGTATTGATGCTTTCCGGATGCGGCAATTCGCCGAAATCACCTGCCCACACCACGTCAGCCTGCTGCGAATACGGCCGCCAACGGCCAACCCATGTCGGGCCGAATAGAGCGACTTGCGGTTTATCCAAAGCCGCCGCAATGTACATGGGCACAGAATCTACGCCGAAAAACAATTGCGCGCCGTCGATTGCGGCGGCCAGTTCGCGCAGGTTGAGTTTAGCACCCATGTCCCACACCTTCACACCGGCAGGAATATTCAGACGGCCTAAAATTTCATCCAGCATATTGCGTTCGGCTTCGTCAGGCGCAGCGGTCAGCACCACATGGCAGCCGTGATTGAGCAAAAGCTGCACCACCGCTGCATTTTTGCCGTCTTCCCAACATTTAAACAACCAGCGCGAACCGGGATGCACCAACACATAATCCTCGCCGCGCCAGCCTTGTTGGCGTAATTTCTCTTGCCAACCGTGCCGTACTTCATCACTGATGGTGAGCAGCGCTTTCGCTTCGCCGCAATCCGCACGTGCCAACAATGGCGGCAACACCGCCAAATGCCGCTCGATCACATGATGGTTTACGTCCAAATCAGGGTTGATAAAATCATGGAAAAAACGCCATGCCGCGTTATCGCGTTTTTCATAGGCCAAGGTCGCGCTGCATTCGGCACAGAATTTGGCAATAAACGCCGTGCGCCATTGGTCGGACAAATTAAATGCCCAATCATAGCTGCGCGCTTTAAGCTGCTTGAATAAATCGGTTTCATGCTGAATCTGCGCCTTCACCCCTTGCTTTTTCCATGTGCGATCCACGCCGAAAATATGGGTAATTTCGGGATTATCGCGGATAATGTCGGCAGTTTCCTGATACACCAGCATATCGACTTCGCAAGCGGGAAAACGCTGTTTGATGGCAGCCACTACTGGCGTGGTCAGCAACACATCACCATGATGGCGCAATTTGATGATTAAAATTCGTTGGGGGTCAGCGATGGACATAATAAGCTTTCGTGAGCTTTCAGACGGCCTGATGATTTTGGCACAAAATTAAGAATAATTCGCAATTGTAAAACGAATAGAAATTTTAGGGAATGCCCCCATATGTAAGTGATTCAATTTTAAACGGAGAATGACCATGACACACACCATTTATCTGGCCGGCGGCTGCTTCTGGGGCGTGGAAGCCTATTTTCGCCGCATTCACGGTGTCGCAGAAGCGGTATCGGGCTATGCCAACGGCCGCACCGAAAATCCGTCTTACGAAGACGTTTGCCACCGCAACACCGGCCACGCCGAAGCGGTGAAAGTGGTGTTTGACGACGAAAAAATCAGCTTGGCCAATGTGTTGCAATATTATTTCCGCATCATCGACCCGACCTTACTCAATCGCCAAGGCAACGATGTCGGCGAGCAATACCGCACCGGCATTTATTATACCGAAGCTGGCGATAAAGCAGTTATCCGCGCCACTTTAGCCGCCGAGCAGCAAAAACACGCCGCGCCGATTGTGGTCGAATGCGAACCTTTACAGCATTTCTACCCTGCCGAAGACTACCACCAAGATTACTTGGGCAAAAATCCCAACGGCTATTGCCATATCGACATTCGTTTGGCGCACAAACCCTTATCCGCCGATAATACTGCCCCGCGCGTGTTCAGCAAGCCGTCTGAAAGCGAAATTCGGGCAAAATTGAGCGACGAAGAATATTACGTCACCCAGCAAAGCGGCACCGAACGTCCGTTTTCCCACGCTTACGACCATCTATTCGAGCCGGGTATTTATGTCGATATTGTCAGCGGCGAACCTTTGTTCAGCTCGGCCGATAAATTTGATTCCGGCTGCGGCTGGCCGAGCTTTGCCAAACCGATTGCACGCGAACACATCACCGCGCTGGAAGATTTGAGCCACAATATGCGCCGTATCGAAGTGCGCAGCAAAGTGGCCGATTCACATTTGGGTCACGTTTTCCCCGACGGCCCGCAAGCGCTCGGCGGCCTGCGTTTCTGCATCAACGGTGCCAGCCTACGTTTTATTCCGTTAGAAAAAATGGACGAAGAAGGCTACGGCGAATGGAAATATTTGATTGAGGCCGTCTGAAACTTTTTTATCTTCAAAACAAGGCCGCCTGAAATTTCAGACGGCCTCTAAAATGATTTAAATACCAACATGCAAATCCGAAAAACTCTATCCGAAATCAGCGACATATTGCACAAACAAAGCGGCAAAAACATCACACTGAAGCAAATTGCACCGAATGAAATCCGCGCCAATTATTTGGTCAATATCGACATGACATTGATTGGCCATGGCGCCGATCATTTGTTGTTCCAATACCATCTCGGCTGGGGTGCGAGCCTATTGGCAAAAGGCGCATCCGGCTTGTTTGGTAACATCAAAACCAAAAAATTATCAGTCGATATGGAGAAGCAGACCATTCAAATCAATTTAAGCGTGTTTGGCGAATTTAAAGACATTTTGAAAACGCACAAAATCACCGCCGCCCAAATCGAGCAAACGGTATTGGTTGTCGATTTGGAAGCCAAATAATTGAATCCAGTGTTTTATCATACAAAAAGGCCGTCTGAATTTTCAGACGGCCTTTATTCATATCAAACCTTAATCTTGATTTGGGTGAATCAATACATCAATCCACTCGTTGATTTCCAACCACATTACAGCAAACCCGGTTGCCCCAGCGCAGGATCGGTCGCGCGGGCAGCTTGTGCGTCGGCAACGGTCATGCCCAAGGCTTTGGCAACGCCTTCGCCATAAGCAGGGTCACACATGAAGCAGTTGCGGATATGGCGGTGTTTGATGAAGTCTGCCGCATCGCCCATGGCCGCCGCAGTGTTGTCAAACAAGGCTTGTTTTTGCGTGTCGTTCATCAGGTTGAACAAGGCGCGCGGTTGGCTGAAGTAATCCGCATCATCTTCACGGAAATTCCAGTAATCGGCATTACCGTTGATTTTCAAAGGCGGCTCGGCAAATTCAGGCTGTTCTTGCCACAGGCCGTAGCTGTTTGGCTCGTAGTGTTTCAGGCTGCCGTAGTTGCCGTCAACGCGGTTCAAACCGTCGCGAGCATTGCTGTGTACCGGACAACGTGGCGCGTTTACCGGAATTTGATTGCGGTTCACGCCCAAGCGGTAACGCTCGGCATCGGCATAGTTAAACAAACGCGCTTGCAGCATTTTATCCGGCGATGCACTGATGCCCGGCACCAGATTGCTCGGCGCAAAGGCAGCTTGTTCGACATCGGCAAAGTAGTTTTCCGGATTTTTGTTCAGCTCAAACTCACCCACTTCAATCAGCGGGTAATCGCCTTTCGGCCATACTTTGGTCAAGTCAAACGGATGGTAAGGTACTTTTTCCGCTTCGGCTTCCGGCATGATTTGCACATACATTTTCCATTTCGGGAAATCACCGCGTTCAATCGCTTCATACAGGTCTTTTTGGTGACTTTCGCGGTCTTTACCGATTACGGCTTCTGCTTCGGCATCACTCAAATTTTCAATACCTTGTTGGGTACGGAAGTGGAATTTCACCCAGAAACGCTCGCCGGCTTTGTTCCAGAAGCTGTAAGTATGCGAGCCAAAACCATGCATATGACGATACGATTTAGGAATACCGCGATCCGACATCACGATGGTTACTTGGTGGAAAGCCTCCGGCAATAAAGTCCAAAAATCCCAATTGTTGGTAGCAGAACGCATATTGGTGCGCGGGTCACGCTTAACCGCCTTGTTCAAATCCGGAAATTTGCGTGGGTCGCGCAAAAAGAATACCGGCGTATTATTGCCAACCATGTCCCAGTTGCCTTCGCCGGTATAAAACTTCAAGGCAAAACCACGGATATCGCGTTCGGCATCAGCCGCACCACGCTCACCGGCCACAGTCGAGAAACGGGCAAACATCTCGGTTTTTTTGCCCACTTCACTGAAAATCGAAGCACGGGTATAGCGGGTAATGTCGTTGGTCACGGTAAAGGTGCCGAATGCACCGCTACCCTTGGCGTGCATGCGGCGCTCAGGAATCACTTCGCGGACAAAATCGCCTAATTTTTCATTCAGCCACAAATCTTGCGACAGTAACGGACCGCGCGGGCCGGCGGTCAGGCTGTTTTGGTTGTCGGCAACCGGCGCGCCGTTGCTCATGGTCAGGTGGTTCACAGGGCATTTATTCATGGTGTTGCTCCTTGGTATTGAATTTAGATGGAAATCTTTAAAGCAGGCTTGGTTTACGCTGCTTTGATGACTTTTCTTATCATGGTCGGATAATGACTGCCGCCAGATACGGTTTGCTTGCTGCTATGAAACAAACTATACCTGAAGATTTTAGCTATTAAAACTATGAAACCGATTATAATTTGCTATTTTAAATCTAAATTTAAATATTGGTAGCTTTAAACTATTAATATTCTGTCGAAGCGGTCATCCATTCTGTTTTATGCAGTGTGACACAAAGCGCAGCCAATAGCAGAATTTTTACGAAAAATTAAATCAAATGAATAGGATAATTCTCAAAACAAAGTATTTATTCCATTTTAAATACAATCATTTAATCTTGTTTCAATCATCATATCTCACGCCATTATCCGTTTCAGACGGCCTATTACGCTCGAAAACTTAACGCAATAATTACATTATGAGACCTTTGCAACACCCTAGATTTGAGTGCAGTTCAAAGTTGTAGCAGCGCAGAAAGCGAAGACATATCATGAAGATAGGTAAGCTTTCGAGCAACGCACAACGAAGAAATGTGCCAAAGATAGGGATTTTACAAAGGTCTCATTCTCATTGGTTTGATTCAATCATCATCAATACCATACAAAAAGGCCGTCTGAAACACAGTTTCAGACGGCCTTTTGGATACATTCACTCAATTAAGCATCAATATTTTGCGCAATCAAGGCATTGTTTTCGATAAACGCACGACGCGGTTCCACTTCATCGCCCATCAAAGTGACAAACACTTCATCGGCAGCAATGGCATCTTCAATGCGCACTTTCAGCAAACGGCGCACGTTCGGATCCATAGTAGTTTCCCACAATTGCTCAGGGTTCATCTCACCCAAGCCTTTGTATCGCTGAATACTCATGCCTTTTTGTGCGGCGCTCATCAAGATATTCAAGGCTTCCTCGAAGCTGGCGACCGGCTGCTCATTCTCGCCTTTCACCAACACCGCTTCTTCACCCATCAAACCATCCAATATTTCAGCGGTTTGCACGATGGTCTGATACGGCTTGCTGCTCAAGAATTTTGGCTCGATGTAGCTGATGGCCACGTTGCCGTGCAACTGGCGGGTAATCTTGATGAAATGGCTGCCTTCTTGATGACCTTCGATGCGTTGTAGCGCAATTTCCTGATCTTTCAACAAGCTGCTCAGTTCCGCAATGGCTTGGTCGGTGCTTTCCGCTGTCGATAAATCCACCGGCTTGGCATGCAGCATAGCATTCAACACCAAGCTGTCAATCACGCGGCTTTCTTGTTCAATTACAGCTTTAGCCAACAGGAATTGTTTAGCGATTTGCGCCAATTCTTCACCCTCGATGGTGCGGCCGTCTGAAACCAATTTGGCTTTATCCACCGCCAAGCCCAACAACCATTGGTCTTTTTCAAATTCGTCTTTCAAATAGCGCTCTTGCTTGCCGTATTTGGCTTTGTACAAAGGTGGCTGGGCGATGTAGATGTAGCCGCGCTCGACCAATTCAGGCATTTGACGGTAGAAGAAAGTCAGCAACAAAGTACGGATGTGTGCGCCATCGACGTCGGCATCGGTCATGATGATGATGCGGTGGTAGCGCAATTTTTCCGGATTGAATTCTTCTTTGCCGATGCCCGCGCCCAAAGCGGTAATCAACGTTGCTACTTCTTGGCTGGCCAGCATTTTTTCAAAACGCGCTTTTTCCACGTTGAGAATTTTACCTTTCAGCGGCAAAATCGCTTGGAATTTACGGTCGCGGCCTTGCTTGGCCGAGCCGCCGGCGGAATCACCCTCGACCAGATACAGTTCTGACAAGGCCGGATCTTTTTCCTGACAATCGGCCAATTTACCCGGCAAGCCCAAACCGTCCATTACGCCTTTGCGGCGGGTAATTTCGCGGGCTTTACGCGCAGCTTCGCGCGCACGTGCTGCATCAACGATTTTGCCGGTGATGATTTTGGCTTCGTTCGGGTTTTCTTCCAAAAATTCGGTCAAGGCTTGGTTGATGACTTCGTTCACCACCGGGCCGATTTCGCTCGACACCAGTTTGTCTTTGGTTTGTGATGAGAATTTTGGGTCTGGCAGTTTTACTGACAACACGCAGGTCAAGCCTTCGCGCATGTCGTCACCGGCGGTTTCGACTTTGGCTTTTTTTGCCACTTCATTAGCCTCGATATAGGCATTCAAAGTACGCGTCATCACACCGCGAAAAGCCGCCAAATGGGTGCCGCCGTCGCGTTGCGGAATATTGTTGGTGAAACATTGCACCGATTCTTGGTAGCTGTCATTCCACTGCATGGCGCATTCCACGCTCATGCCGTCTTTTTCGCCGGTGGCATAAAAGATTTTTTCGTGCAGCGGCGTTTTTTTGCGGTTCATATATTGCACGAAACCGGCCACACCGCCACTCAAGGCGAAGCTTTCGTGTTTACCGTCGCGCTCATCGGTCAATTCGATGTCCACGCCGTTATTCAGGAACGACAATTCGCGGATGCGTTTGGCCAAAATATCAAAACTGTATTCGACATTGCCGAAGATCTCTTCGCTGGCACGGAAACGCACGATGGTGCCTTTTTTATCCGACGCCCCCAATTCGGCCAATGGTTTTTCCGCCGCGCCGTTTACAAATTTCACAAAATGCTCTTTACCGTCGCGGTAGATGGTTAAGGTCACCCAATCAGATAAGGCATTCACCACCGACACGCCCACGCCGTGCAGGCCGCCGGAAATTTTGTAGCTGTTGTTGTCAAACTTACCGCCCGCGTGCAACACGGTCATGATGACTTCGGCAGCCGAGCGGCCTTCTTTCGGGTGAATACCGGTCGGCATACCACGGCCGTTGTCGGACACACTAACGGAATTGTCGGCGTGAATGGTGACGGTAATTTTGTCGCAATGACCGGCCAAGGCTTCGTCGATCGCATTGTCGAGCACTTCAAATACCATATGATGCAGGCCGCTGCCGTCCTGCGTATCGCCGATGTACATACCCGGGCGTTTGCGCACCGCTTCCAAGCCTTCTAAGACTTGGATACTGTCTGCGCCGTATTCTTCGTGTTTTTGGTCGGTCATAATCTTTATCTTTTTGAAACTAAATAGAAAAATAGGCCGTCTGAATGCTTTTTCAAGCGCGCTTGCAAGTGATGGAAATCGATGTTGGCCAAACCTGTAACGCAACGGCAAATAACACGTTATTATACCTGATTTTGTTGGATATTTCAGCCTTTATGTATGCAAATGTTCCATGAAAAAATGCCGTCTGAAAACAGTTTCAGACGGCATGATTATGATTGCAAAACCATCACTTTTCAGACGGCCTCGCAGCTATATTTTCATCAAATGCGCATTGGCATCACAATGTATTTGAAATCAGGATTATTCGGCATGGTGAACAAGGTCGAGCGATTGGCATCACCGAAAGCAAGCTGCATGTCGTCAGAATGGATATTACGCAATACGTCCATCAAATAGCCGATGTTGAAGCCCACTTCCAGTTCGCCGCCTTGATAAGCGATTTCCAATTCTTCACGCGCTTCTTCCTGCTCGTTGTTGGAGCAAACCACGCTCAGCAAGCCTGGTTGCAAGAATAAACGCGCGCCACGGAATTTTTCATTGGCCAGAATTGAAGCACGCTCCAAAGCGCCCAGCAATTCGGTGCGCGATACCAAGAAGATTTTATCGTTGTCCAACGGAATCACGCGGTTGAAATCGGGGAATTTACCGTCGATGACTTTACTCACAATCACCGTATCGTTGCAGCGGAAACGTACTTGGTTATTCAGCAATTCCACGCTGATGGCTTCGCCTGGATGGTTTAAGAGTTTAAACAGCTCCAACACTGTTTTGCGCGGCAGAATCACTTCGGCTTTCGGCAACTCGGCTTCAATGGTGGTCGCGGAATACGCCAAGCGGTGGCCGTCGGTCGCCACCAAGCGTAATTGGTTGCCTTCGACCTGCATCAGCAAGCCGTTGAGATAATAGCGGATATCCTGCACCGCCATGCTATATTGCACTTGCGACAACATGTTTTTAAAGGTTTCCTGCGTCAGCGAAAAAGCAGCGCTCACGTCTTCACCCACGCTCATCAATGGGAAATCTTCCGCCGGCAGGGTTTGCAGCGCGAAACGCGATTTACCCGCTTTCAAAGTCAGGCGGTTATCCGCCCAATCCAGCGACACAATCGCCGTATCCGGCAGCGCACGCAGAATGTCTTGGAATTTCTTGGCATTAGTGGTGATGCGGAAATCACCCGCTTGGCTTTCCGGGCCGTGGGTGTTGATTTGGATTTCCAAGTCGGTCGCCAAGATATTGGTTTGGCCGTTGCTGCTTTCGATTAATACGTTAGACAGAATCGGCAAGGTATGGCGGCGTTCCACAATACCGGTAACGGCTTGCAGCGGCTTGAGAATGCTGTCGCGGTCGGCTTGCAAAATTAACATGGGGAAGTCCTTTGGATTTTGTTTGGTTTTGTTGGTTTTCGGTTTCAGACGGCCTAAAAGTTATCAGGCCGTCTGAACATCAGTTCTGAATCATAATCAAGAGTTTTTCATAATCCTGCGCCAATTCAGGATCTTCTTCGCGCAGTTTCGCCACAGCCTTCACCCCGTGCATCACGGTGGTGTGGTCGCGACCGCCGAATGCATCGCCGATAGACGGCAGGCTTAAATTAGTGAGCTCTTTGGTCAAACTCATCGCCACTTGGCGCGGGCGGGCAATGTTGCGCGTGCGTTTTTTACCCAGGATATCGCTGATTTTAATGCGGTAATATTTGGCGGTGGCATCGATAATCAAATCAGCGGTAATCACTTTGTGGCGCACGGCAATAATGTCTTGCAAGGCATCGCGCGCCAAATCAATGTCGATCGGCTTATTCATAAAGCGGCTGCTGGCGCTGACGCGGTTGAATGCGCCCTCCAATTCGCGCACATTCGAGCGAATCAGATTGGCAATGAAAAATGCTGCTTCTTCGGTCAGATTCACGCCGGCAGATTCGGCTTTTTTCTGCAAAATCGCTACGCGCATTTCCAATTCAGGCGGCTCCAGCTCCAGCGTCAAACCCCATGAGAAACGCGATTTCAGGCGGTCGTCCATGTCTTCTATTTTGGCCGGCAATACATCGCAAGTCAGGATTAACTGTTTCTTTTCATTATGAAAATGGTTATACAGATAGAAAAATTCTTCCATCGTGCGGTCTTTGCCTTTGATGAACTGGATATCGTCGATAATCAGCAAATCATATTGCTTGTATTGCTGCTTGAACACATCATAACCATTGGAACGCACGGCGCTCATAAAGCTGCGGATGTAATCATCGGAATGCATATAGCGCACTTTGGCATCGGGCTTGTTTTTCAGCAATTCATTACCGATGGCCTGCACCAAGTGGGTTTTACCCAAGCCGGTGCTGCCGTATAGGAAAAACGGGTTGTAGCTTTGCCCCGGATTTTCTGCAATCGATTGCGCCGCGGCGGCGGCAATGCGATTACCCTTACCTTCCACCAAAGTATCAAACGTGTAATCTGATGATAAATTGGTTGCCTGATAGCGTGCCTCTTCCGCCTCACGCTGCACTTCCTGCTTAATTTTGCTGGGCGCAGGTTTGTCTTCAGCCGCTTCCGACGCAGCTTTGCTTTCCGGCAAGGTTTTCAAACGCTCGGCCAAAATATCGGCAGCGGATTTTTTCGGTGTCGGTTTGGCCGTTGGTTCAGACGGCATGGTTAAATCGGCTTGCGCAGCTTCAACACTCGTTGCTTGTGCCGTGGTGTTCTCAACGGTTTCAATTGCCTGATTCTCTGCCGCAGGCGCATTGTTTTGCGCCGCCATGTCATAGCTTTGCCCCACACCGACTTTAAACACCAGCGCAGCTTGCTGCGGCGCCAATTGCACACGCACAGCATCAATCTTGGCAGCAAACTGATTTTTCAACATATTGACGGCAAACTGGTTCTTGCCATACACCACCCACACGCCGCCTTCCTCGCCCACGGTCAACGGTGCAATCCATTGCTGGAATTGTTGCGCGGGTAAGGTCAGGTTCAGACTCAAAAGGCACTGCGGCCAAAATTCAGCTAAGGTCATGGAATGGCTCAAATCGTGAAACAGTTGGGGAAAACAAAGGCAGGGAAAACAGCAAAGGCCGTCTGAAAATAAAAGGAACAGCTTGATAACACACTGTTTTTCAGACGGCCTGAAATCTATGTAAGCATATACAGATTCAGCGATTATACTGAATTTTATCCACAACCGCATCAAATTTTTATCCACAATCGGCAGCTTTATCCGACCTCATCGCGCCGCTTGCGTATTTCACCATCCTTGCCTTGCACTTGATAAATGTTAAATCCAACATATTCCGCCTGCCTGAACAAACGAAGTTGCTATATTGATTGACAAAAGCCTGAAATTGGGGTGTAATTCACGGTTTAATTCTACCGATTTTTTAGGAAAAGACATGAAACGCACTTATCAACCTTCCGTTACCAAACGCAAACGCACCCACGGTTTCTTGGTTCGCTCTAAAACCCGCGGTGGTCGCGCAGTATTGGCTGCACGTCGCGCCAAAGGCCGCAAACGCTTGGCTGTGTAATTTTGAATTACGGCTTCGGCAAGCAGTATCGCTTATTAAAAACGGATGATTATTCATCCGTTTTTGCGTTGAGAAACCGCAAAAGCCGCGATTTACTGCATGTTTCGCAATCCGGTGACAACGGCTTGGGGCATGCGCGCCTAGGCTTGGTGGTCAGCAAAAAAACCGCCAAACGCGCCAACAAACGCAATTACATGAAACGTGTGATTCGCGATTGGTTCCGCCGCCACCGCGACCAACTGCCGCCGCATGATTATGTGGTGCAGGTACGCCGCTTGTTTACGCGCGACAACGCGCCCGAAGCCCGCGACCAGCTCGCCCAACTTATGATGCGGAAACGCCGATGAAATCGCCTTTGGCTAAAGTAATGCTGCTGATGATTCGCTTTTATCAATACGCCATCAGCCCGCTTATTCCGCCACGCTGCCGCTTCACCCCGACTTGTTCGCAATATGCTGTAGAAGCAGTGCAGAAACATGGTGCCTTTAAAGGCGGCTGGCTGGCATTAAAACGCATCGCCCGCTGCCACCCTTTCGGCGGTTCCGGCCACGATCCCGTGCCTTAGCATGAACATAAAACGGGATTCTCTTTCTTTCACTTTGCTTCCCGTTTTACCGCTCACTATATAGATGCCGTCTGAAAATAAGGGATTGCCTTCATACCCATCTGCATGAAAATCATCGCTTATCGGCATGATTTCCTTTTATTTCTCAGTGATTTCTATATAATGCCGTCTGAAGCAATATTCAGCACTTTATTTACCTATCCAGCAATTCCAGGAATTTCTTATGGATTTCAAAAGACTTATGGCATTTTTTGCCATCGCCTTGTTGATTTTGATGGGCTGGGAAAAACTCTTCCCATCACCAAAACCGACACCGGCACAACAACAAGCCGCTCAGCAGCAACAGCAAGCGGCCGTTGCCCAGAATGAAGCCGCGCTTACCGCCGCCACACCAATTACCGTGACCACCGATACCGTGAAAGCGGTTATCGATGAAAAAAGCGGTGATTTGCGCCAGATGACTTTGTTGAAATACCAAGCCACCGGCGACGAAAGCAAAAACTTCGTTTTGTTTAACGACAGTAAAGAATACACCTACGTTGCCCAATCCGAATTACTGGATGCGCAAGGCAATAATGTCTTAAAAGGCGTCAACTTTACTGCCGCACAAAAAGACTATACCCTCAACGGTGACAAAGTCGAAGTGCGCTTGAGCGCGCCGGAAACCAACGGCCTGAAAATTGACAAAGTATATACCTTCACCAAAGACAGCTACTTGGTGAACGTACGCTTTGATGTTGCCAACGGCACCGGCCATCCGGTGAATCTGACGGCCAACTACAATGTCGTGCGCGACGACAGCGAGCCGGAAGGCCAAGGCTACTTTACCCATTCTTATGTCGGCCCGGTGGTGTACACCCCTGAAGACGACTTCCAAAAAGTCGATTTTTCCGACTTGGATGACGATGCCAAATCCGGTAAAAACGAAGCTGAATACGCCCGCCAAACCAAAACCGGCTGGCTGGGCATGATTGAACATCACTTCATGGCCACTTGGATTTTGCAACCGAAAGACGGTCAAACCGTTTGCGCCCAAGGCGACTGCAAAATCGACCTGAAACGCCGCAACGACAATCTTTACAGCGCCGGCGTGAGCGTGCCTTTAGCCGCTATTCCGGCCAACGGCAGCAGCCAAGCCGTGATGAATCTGTATGCCGGCCCGCAAACCACCGATACTTTGGTGCAAGTAGCCGACAACCTGCAATTGGCCAAAGACTACGGCAAAGTGCATTGGTTTGCCTCACCGCTGTTCTGGCTGCTGAACGAATTGCACGATTTAATCGGCAACTGGGGCTGGGCGATTGTGGCCTTGACCATCATCGTCAAAGCTGTGCTGTATCCGTTGACCAACGCTTCTTACCGCTCAATGGCAAAAATGCGCGCCGTTGCGCCTAAGCTGCAAGCGATTAAAGACAAATACGGCGATGACCGCATGGCGCAGCAACAAGCCATGATGCAGATGTATAAAGACGAGAAAATCAACCCACTGGGCGGCTGCTTGCCTATGCTGTTGCAAATCCCCGTGTTCATCGGCTTGTACTGGGCATTGTTCGCTTCGGTAGAATTGCGCCAAGCACCTTGGCTGGGCTGGATTCAAGACTTGAGCCGTCCTGATCCGTGGTTTATCCTGCCGCTGATTATGGCCGCGACCATGTTCATCCAAACCTATTTGAACCCGCCGCCAACCGACCCTATGCAGGCAAAAATGATGAAAATCATGCCGTTGATTTTCTCGGTAATGTTCTTCTTCTTCCCTGCCGGTTTGGTGCTGTACTGGGTAGTCAACAACCTGTTGACCATCGCGCAACAATGGTACATCAACAAAAGCATTGAAAAACAACGCGCCCAAGGCGAAGTGGTTTCTTAATGTGACATAAAACACAGGCCGTCTGAAAACGATTTTTCAGACGGCCTTTTTGTATGTTCAAACTCAACGTCATTGAGCTATTAAAACATCAATTCTTCCGGAAAATTCACCACGATTCTGCGCTTTTTGCTGCATTTAACCTGCGTCACATACTGCTCTTCACCATTAACCAAGCGATGCACCGTTACGCCATACACCGTTTCATGGCGTGGCGACAATCTGTCCATCGATGAAAACAGCGCATATTGATAATCACCGTTTTGCAGCACCAAATTCGTCCATAAATCACGCCCGATACCGCCCCAGCGCGGCGAACGGTCAATCGCTTCCTGCCGGTCGTTTTCAAACACCAATTCCGCACGCTTAGGCTTACCAAACTGATAACGGAATTTCCCGCCCTGCTCGGTCACGCGCACTTGCTTGCCTTGGGCATTGGTGCAGAAGAAAATTACATGATCGGCAGCATGGGCAACCGGTGCTATTGCCAGCACAAATGCAATCAAATATTTTTTCACTTTCTCTACCTTTTAAATCATCTAGAAGTAAATGAGCTGGTTTATTTATTCCAGTTTTCTTTGATTACCTTGCCAGATTGGTAATAAATCGCTACATATTCAATGAATCTTGCAAAATCAGAATTTTGTTCTACGATACGGTTTGCGGATTGCCAATCCATTTCTGTTTTACGTTTAGCAGGCAGTAGAATTTCACTTTCTGATAATTCATGGACATTAAGCACAATCACACCAATACCATGTAGCGCCGACAAAATTCTCAATTCTTCTTCAGTATGCTCACCCACAATAGAGGCCGTTACCAAATAGCCTTCATTTGCCCAGCTAGAGTTACTGACCGCCTGAAAAAAGCTCTCTCGTACATTACTGCCATTTAATTCCAATTTCACTTCAAAAGACCAAAGCACAACATTTTGCCCTGACCCCAACTTCACACATTGGCGAACATCTTCAGCCCAATCCTGATCCATCACCTGCATGGCTACAATATCCGGATGCAGCCATTGATTCCCCTTACTACCGCGAGTATTTTTAGAACGTTTTTCATCAATCCGCAAACAATATAATTTCAACTCCTGTGATAAAAATGCCATCAGTTTAGGATATAAATCTGCTTCCGATATTCTTTCTGCATCATGTGTTTCAATGACCATAGGTTCGATTACCTGCGACTCATGTGGCTGATACCAAAACAAACGCGGTCTTGGTTTATCCTGCATTTCAATTTCAGGACAAATTTTGATAATTGAATCCTTATGCGCACCAATTTCAGCCACAATTTGCTGAATAAATGCTTTCTCATCAGCATATTTTTTCTTTTTATGCTGATAATCAGATGCATATTGCATCGTAATCCCTTCAGCAATTTGACGGGCAGTAAATTTCTTTTCAGGATTTCTCTGTAAAAATGCCGCTACTTTTGCCGGTTGACTTAGTTTTTTCATTACATTTGCCTAATGGTGTTTTTTTACGTTAACCCAATTGTGAAATTTTCAGACGGCCTAGCCCGCATGCAGCACAAAGATGGTCGGCCGTTTTTTCAAATTCGGTAATTCACCCAATTTTTTCCAATCGGCAACCGTTTTGCTGATGATGGTTTGCATCGGCAAGGTTAAATCGCAAGCAATGCACAGGCGTGTTTCGGGATGCAGGTTATCCAAAACATCCGCCAGCAAGGCATCGTTGCGGTATGGGGTTTCGATGAACAACTGAGTTTCGTTTTGGCTGCGGCTGCGTTTTTCCAAGGCTTTCAAGGCTTCAATGCGCTCGCTTTTTTCAGACGGCAGATAGCCTTTAAAAGCAAAGTTTTGCCCGTTTGCACCCGATGCCATCAAGGCCAATAATAAGCTCGATGGCCCAATCAGCGGCCGCACTTCAAAGCCATGTTTATGTGCTAGTGCCACCAAATTCGCGCCCGGATCTGCCACCGCCGGACAACCGGCTTCGCTGACAATACCCATGCTGCGCCCTTCTTGTAAAGGCTTGAGCAACTCTGGCAGGGTTTTCAAGTCGGTGTGTTCGTTGAGCGTTTGCAAATTCAATTCGCGGATAGGCGTGGTCACGCCCAAGTGCTTCAAATGTGCGCGGGCGGTTTTTTCGGCTTCGACGACAAAATCGGTCAAACCGACAATCTGCGCTTGCTCATGCGGCAACAAACACGGCGTATCGGGTGCGCCTAAAGGGGTTGGAATCAGATATAAAATGGGGGACATGATTTACTTTCTATTCAATAGGCCGTTTGAACCTTTCAGACGGCCTTATAGTCGTTTTAAATAGAAATAATACAGCGTTGCCAGCGCCCTTATGTACTACTTGTACACGGCGGTCGCTGTCGCCTTGTCTTATTTCTATTTGAAACGACTATATCATCTTCTTCAGACAGACTCTTACAACACTTCCACACCTTCATGGTGTAAAAAATCAATCAGGCGAAAAATCGGCAGGCCGATGAGCGCATTGGGGTCGGTGCTGTCGATTTTTGCCAACAACGCCGCACCCAAACCTTCGCTTTTGGCCGCGCCGGCGCAATACACGGCATCGGGTTCACGCTCCAGATAACGGCGGATTTGCGTGTTGGTTAATTCGCGCATGGTCACGACGGTGTGGTCAACATGCTGCTGCATACGGCCAGATTTAGTGTTCAAAAGCACGATTGCACTGTAAAATTCTATGCGTTTACCGCTGAGCTCGGCCAGCATTTGTTGTGCATTCGCCACGTTCATCGGCTTGCCCAATTGACGCTGATTGCACCATGCCACTTGGTCGGCGCCGATAATCAAAGCGTTTGAAAATTGTGCCGCCAACGAGCGTGCTTTACCTGCCGCCAAACGCAAAGCGGTGCTTTGCGCGTGTTCGCCTTCAATCGGTGTTTCATCAAAATCCGGTGAGGCCGTCTGAAAAGCCAAGCCCAATCGCGCCAGCTGCTCGCGGCGAAATACCGAACTCGACCCTAAAATTAATGGCAGTTTTTCACTCATTTTTGCTTAAAAATATTGACGTTAGACTGCTGAAATTATATCATACCCCGTTTATGTTAGACCCTAATTTGATTGACCCAGAAGTTTTCGCCGCCGAAAAGCAGAATCTGCAAGGCAGTTTCCTGCTCAATGAGTTGGACGAACGTGTTTGGTCGCACGAATATCCGGCTGACAAGCAAACCAAAGTTTCGTTTACGCTGCAAGGCGGACGCGACCGCTTGCAGCGACTGTTTCTTGATTTGACGGTACACGCCGATATGCCGCTGCTTTGTCAGCGTTGCGTGAAGCCTATGCCGTTCGAACTCAACGAAACCAGCCGCATTGTTTTGTTTGCCGATGACGAGCATTTGGACGATGCCATGCTTTCCGACGAGGAATTGGAAGGTATGCTCATCACCAAATCGCTTGATGTGCGAGAATTGGTTGAAGACCAAATCCTGATGGCTTTACCGTTTTCACCGCGTCACGAAGACTGCAACAATGTTTCGCTGGAACACGTCAATCAGGACAAACCCAACCCTTTCGCTGTTTTAAAAGGTTTGAAAAACAGTTAATTAGAACACAGTATTATTTATCTAGGAGCTTGAAATGGCCGTTCAACAAAACAAAAAATCCCCTTCTAAACGCGGTATGCACCGTTCACACGATGCGCTGACTGCACCTGCACTGTCTGTTGACAGCAACACCGGTGAAGTACACCGCCCACACCACATTTCACCTAACGGCATGTACCGTGGTCGCAAAGTGGTTAAAGCCAAAGGCGAATAATTTATTCGACTGACTGAAAAAGCCAGAATATTGCCCTGCAATGCTGGCTTTTTTACGTTACATCTCTGATATGAATGGATGGCAGCAAGCGTATCACACGCGAACTGCCTCGATTCGTCACATTTTCTCAATCGAGACGTTAAAATGACTCAGAAAATCTGGTACACATACGATGATATTCATCGCGTGATCAAAGGCTTGGCTGAAAAAATTCAAAACTCCGGCGTTAAATACGATGCCATGATTGCCATCGGCGGCGGCGGCTTTATCCCTGCCCGTATGTTGCGTTGCTTTTTGGAAATCCCGATTTACGCCGTTACCACTGCCTATTACGACAGCGACAACCAAGGCCAAGTGACTGAAGAAGTGAAAAAAGTGCAATGGCTTGATCCTTTGCCGGAAGCGTTGAAAGGCAAAAACGTGTTGGTCGTTGACGAAGTGGACGACAGCCGCGTCACCATGGAATTTTGCCTGACCGAATTGCAAAAAGAAGATTTCAACACCATCGGCGTGGCCGTGTTGCACGAAAAAATCAAAGCAAAAGTTGGCAAACTGCCGGAAAACATCCCTTATTTCAGCGGCATTACCGTAGAAGACTGGTGGATCAACTACCCATGGGATGCGCTCAATATCGACGAGCATAACCAATTGGCCGCACAAGGCCGCGGTTGATATTTCGATAGATTGCTACCAAATACAATCGTATCAAGCAGCACAACCCTTCTTAAGAAATGCCGCTGATTCACGGCATTTCCGTTTTCAGACGGCCTTAAATTCAATTAGGCCGTCTGAAACACAAAACGGAGAACAACATGATTACATTAGCCGTAGATGCCATGGGCGGTGACGCCGGCTTAACGGTTACCGTGCCGGGTGCCATTGCTTTTTTGAAAAATCAGCCCGACGTGCACTTAATGATGGTCGGCGATGAAGCCGCCCTTCAGCAAGCATTAAAATCTGCCAATGCCCCGATGGGTCGCATCAGCATTATTCCGGCCAGCCAAGTGGTTGAAATGGATGAAGCGCCGCAATTGGCACTGAAAAACAAAAAAGATTCATCTATGCGTGTGGCCATCAACCAAGTGAAAGAAGGTAACGCGCAAGCTGCCGTTTCTGCCGGCAACACCGGCGCACTGATGGCGACTGCCCGTTTTGTGCTCAAAACCATCCCGGGTATTGAGCGCCCTGCCATCGCCAAATTCATGCCTTCCAGCAATCCCAACCATTTCACCTTGATGCTGGATTTGGGTGCCAACGTGGATTGCAGCGCTGACCAACTCACTCAGTTTGCCGTGATTGGCAGCGAATTGGTGCAGGCTATGTTTCCTGAAAAAGGCCAACCACGTGTCGGCCTGCTCAATGTCGGCACAGAAGACATTAAAGGCACAGAAACAGTCAAACAAACCTTCAAGCTGCTCAAAAGCAGCAAATTGAATTTTATCGGCAATGTTGAAGGCAACGGCGTATTCAACGATCAAGTTGATGTGGTCGTGGCCGATGGTTTTGTCGGCAACATCATGCTGAAAACCATTGAAGGCGCAGTAAAATTCATGAGCGGCGAAATCAAGCAGGAATTCAGCCGCAATGTGTTTAACAAACTGGCCGCCGTGACCGCCCTGCCCGCACTCAAAGGCATGAAAGCCAAGCTTGATCCGCGTAAATTCAACGGCGCGATTTTCTTAGGCTTGCGCGGCGTAGTCATCAAGAGCCACGGCGGCACCGATGAAATCGGCTTTATGTATGCGCTGGAAGAAGCCTATCACGAAGCCAAATTTGCCAGCTTAGCCAAAATAGAACAAGGCGTGGCCGAACAATTGGCTGCTTTGGAAGAAGTGCGCGAACAAGAAGCCTTGGATAGCGGCGCTTCCCATATCAGCACCCCTTAATCGCGAAATCATTTTGTGAAAAAGGCCGTCTGAAACATAATGTTTCAGACGGCCTTTAAATGATTGGTTAACCCATTCAAAGAATTTACCTAATCCTTTATTAAAGCAACGGTTTTTTGTTACAAAAATCCTGACTTTTCGCTTACAATACAGCATCTGTTCCAATTATTTCAAAGGGCTTTTCATTATGCAATATGCCAAAATTTTAGGCACCGGCAGCTATCTTCCCGCCAACCGCGTCAGCAACGATGATTTGGCGAAAAAAGTGGATACTTCCGACGAGTGGATTACCACGCGCACCGGTATCAAATTCCGCCATATTGCAGCCGACAACGAAAAAACCAGCGATTTGGCGGTGCACGCCGCACAACGCGCATTGGAATCGGCTAAGCTTACCGCCGACAATATTGATTTAATCGTTGTAGCCACCACCACGCCCGACATGCAGTTCCCATCAACCGCTACCATCGTGCAGCAAAAACTCGGTATCACCAACAGCTGCCCTGCTTTTGACGTGCAGGCCGTGTGCGCCGGTTTCATGTATGCCTTAACCACCGCCAATGCCTATATTAAAAGCGGGATGGCCAAAAATGTGTTGGTGATTGGTGCAGAAATCTTCAGCCGCATTCTGGATTGGAACGACCGCACCACTTGCGTATTGTTCGGCGATGGTGCCGGCGCAGTGGTTTTAGGCGCATCCGATGAGCCGGGCATTATTCACAGCAAATTAAAAGCCGACGGTAATTATCTGGATTTATTGAACGTACCGGTGCAAATTGCCGACGGCCAAATCTGTGGCACACCTTACTTAAAAATGGACGGCCCGGGCGTGTTTAAATTCGCCGTAAAAATGCTGTCACAAGTGGCTGACGATGTGATTACCGAAGCCGGTTACCAACAAGATCAAATCGATTGGTTGGTGCCACATCAGGCCAATAAACGCATCATCGACGCCACCGCCAAACACTTGGGCTTGAGCACGGATAAAGTCATCCTGACTGTACAAGATCACGGCAACACCTCTGCCGCTTCGATTCCGTTGGCTTTAGACCACGGTATCCGCAACGGCCAAATCCAACGCGGCCAAAACCTGCTACTCGAAGGTATCGGCGGCGGTTTCGCATGGGGTGCCGTATTGGTGCAATACTGATGCGCCCTTCTTGGCTGCCACACCATGCTTTTCAATATACCAAGCCAATTTTTTTGACCAACAGCCTGATTGCCGTCACATTTATCATATGCGTTACAGCTGTTTCTAAAATATTGGCCGGCGTGTATTTTGCCGTCAGCATCGTGTCTTACCTGATGTATAAGTTTGATAAACAAATCGCGCAGACCACAAAAAAGAAACGCCAAGCATACCAAGGCAGAATTCCGGAAAAAAACCTGCATATTCTTGATGCACTTGGCGGCTGGCCCGGTGCCTTGGTTTCGCGCACCGTTTACCAACACAAAACCAGCAAAATCAGTTTTATCCGCATTTTTTGGCTGACCGTGGCAATAAATATTGCCATAGCCTATGCCCTGCTGATACATTACGCAGATAATCCTCTTCTCTCATTATTAAGAAATTAAAGGAATATCATGTCTTTTGCATTTTTCTTCCCTGGCCAAGGCTCGCAAAGTTTAGGAATGATGAACGGATTTAGCGAACAAGCCGTCGTTAAAGCCACTTTCGACGAAGCCTCTGCCGCATTGGGTCAAGACTTATGGGCAATGATTAACGGCGACAATGCCGAGCTGATCGGCCAAACCGTTAACACACAACCGATTATGCTCGCTGCCGGCGTCGCCACCTACCGCGCCTACTTGGAAGCTGGCGGTCAAGCACCGGCTGTAGTGGCCGGCCACAGCTTGGGCGAATACACCGCATTGGTAGCCGCTGAAGCATTAGAATTTGCCGATGCCGTAAAACTGGTTCGCCTGCGTGCAGAATTAATGCAATCGGCCGTACCGCAAGGCGTGGGTGCCATGGCAGCCATCTTGGGCTTGGAGGACGAGCAAGTCAAAGTCATCTGCGCTGCTGCCGAACAAGGCGAAGTAGTGGAAGCCGTTAACTTCAATTCACCCGGCCAAGTCGTTATTGCCGGTAATGCCGACGCCGTAGAACGCGCCATGGCTGCCGCCAAAGAAACCGGCGCCAAACGCGCTCTGCCTCTGCCTGTATCCGTCCCTTCACATTGCAGCCTGATGAAACCTGCTGCCGAAAAACTGGCCGAAGCCTTAAAAACAGTCGACATCAAACAACCACAAATCCGCGTGATTCACAACGCCGACGTGGCCGCTTACGACGATCCTGAAGCCATTAAAGATGCCTTGGTTCGCCAACTCTACAGCCCCGTGCGCTGGACAGAAACCGTCAATGCCTTAGTCAATGAAGGCATTACCGAATCGGCCGAATGCGGCCCGGGCAAAGTATTGGCTGGTTTGGCTAAACGTATCAATAAAGAAGCTTCATGTAGCGCGTTGGTTTCTAGCGATAGCCTGAAGGCTTTTGTTGAAACGCATTGATTTAACTAACATTGAATTTCTAAATAATTTTTCAGGCGGCCTCATTAAAGCATGCCGTCTGAAAATCCATTTAAACATTATGTCTCCCCAGCAATCATCCCAACCCACCGTCATTTTAGCCGTACCTTATCTATACGGCCTTGATCAATGCATTGAAAAAAATCTACGTCATTTAGGCTATGACGTAATCAACCTTTGCTATGATGAGCGTGATTCCTACTATCCAAACCTACTCAGCCGTATCTGTGCGTTTTACCACAAAACCATTGCCCGAGATAACGACTATAAAAAACAACTGAAATTCTCACGTTATCAACAAGAAATCCAAAAAAAGCTGTCTTCGCTTAATGGGCGCAAAGCTGACTACGCATTATGCATCCGCGCCAATATTTATCCCAAATCCCTCATTGCTCAAATTCGCTCACATAGTAAAATTTGTGTCAATTACCAATGGGATGGTATAGATCGTTTCCCTGACATCTTGCAATACCTAGAATATTTCGATCACTTTTTTGTTTTTGACCAACAAGATATTCAACGCTACCCACAACACCATTTTCAGGCGGCCTCAAATTTCTATTTTGATTTCCCAATGCCTGAAAAACAACAACAAGCTAACGGACTATATTTCCTTGGCGGCTATGATGTAACGAGAGAACATGACACAAAAGCCTTTATCACTGAAGCACATCATTTAAACCTACCACTGGATTTTTATATTTACAGCAAAGATGACCGCGCTAAAAATGCCTTTGGAGCCGATGGTGTCCACTACCTTGACCGCAATACCATCTTAAGCTTTGAAGAAAACCTTAATAAAGTTTATCACTGTAAAGCGGTAGTCGACTTTGTCACAACTGCTCACCAAGGCTTATCATTCCGCACCTTTGATGCATTGGGCATGAAGAAAAAATTAATCACGACAAATACTGAAGTAAAAAAATACAATTTTTATCATCCTGATAATATTTTTATCTGGTCTGAAAACAATTCAGACGACCTGAAAGACTTTTTGCAGCGCCCATATCATCCGATTGCCCCAGAAGTTTCACAGCAGTATGCATTCAGCAATTGGATAAAACGCATTTTACATATCGAGTAAAAAATGATTAAGACACAGCCTTTAGTATCCATTATTATCCCCTGCTACAACACCGCTGCCTATGTTCGTGAAACATTAGAAAGTGTCTATAATCAAACATATCAAAACTTTGAGATTATCGCCATTGATGACGGCTCAACTGATAATACATTGGAAATCTTACATGAGTGCGCTGTTACTGAGCCACGTTTAAAAGTTATGTCACAAGAAAATACATATGTTGTTAAAGCACGTATGAATGCAATTCAACAAGCAACAGGTAACTATTTAGTATGTTTAGACTCAGATGACAAACTAGATGAAACTTATTTAGAGAAAACAATTAATATTGCAGAAAAATCCCCTGATATCGCTGTGGTATATAGTAATTTGTACTTGTTTGGTAAGAAAAATAAAATCGGCCAACTAAAACAAATTACAACAGAACAGCTCCTATTAAATCATGGCATGTATATTTCCGCACTAATAAAAAAATCAGCATTCGATGCAGTTAATGGATTTGATATTTCCTTAACTCACTATGAAGATTGGGAATTATTTATTTCAATTGCCAAAAGTGGTGGGGAAATAAAATTTATTGATGAACCTTTATTTTACTATCGTCAGCGTGAAGATGAATCCTCTATCTGTAATACAGCTAGCGAAGCAAAACAATCTGAAAATTTTATAAAAATCTACACAAAACATCATGACTTTTACCAACAGAATGGTATTTATGCCCATAGAATGATTGAAGCCTTAGATAAATATAAAATACAAAAAATTAAATATTATAATCAACCAATAAGGAAATGGTTTTACCAAGTTTTTAAACATAGTCGCTGGAAAAAAATCTGCCAACAATATGGGATCAAATAATGTTAAAAAATTATGTGATAAGTTTGAAATCTGCAAATAAAAGACGGCAACATATTACAAAACAATTTTCTCAGCAGAATGTCTCATTCCATTTCTTTGAGGCATTAATGCCTTCTGAGCAACTAAAAATAGCTATCCGCCATTTCTGCCCTGTTTTGGAAAATAGTAGAAAATTAACCGATGGCGAAAAAGCTTGTATGATAAGCCATATTGCACTATGGCAAAAATGCATAGATGAAAATCTGCCTTACATAGCTATCTATGAAGATGATGTCTACCTAAGTAATGATTCAGGCACCTTCTTAAACAATATCAATTGGCTGGAAGAACGTTTTACCGATAAAGCGGTAGTTATTAGATTAGAAGCTTCTTGGATTCCTGCTGAACATTACCATTGCTCCATTATTTCTAAAGTTATTAGACGAGAGTTTTTAACTTTAGCAACGACTCAACACGGTACTGCTGCTTATATTATCAGCAATCAAGCAGCTAGAATATTATTGCAGAAATGTCATGCTTTAAATGAATCACAAATCCAACCTTTTGACCATTTGTTGTTTGATATTTGGCTTAATCAACCAAATTATTTTATTTGTCAACTTAGTCCTGCTATAGCAATTCAAGCAGACCAACATCAACAAGAAACTAATTTAACCAGTCAATTACAAACTGCAAGAAAAGAAAGACAAAATTTAGAAAATACTCCCAAGTATACATTAAAAGACTATTTTATACGTCTTCTTACAAAGCCCAAACGCCAGCGAGAGAAACAAATATACTCTGCTATTGAAGCATATCAAAAAAGTAGAAAAACCATTGTTCCTTTTAAATAAAATAATCATATGAACAAGTTTAACATTAAAATTAAGAGCCTTATTAGCCACCCGTTCAGCCCCAAAAAACGAAAACAAAAACGAGAGAAATTATATGAATTAGGGCGTGTCCCTAATTTGAATAAGCCCAAAAGAGCCCTATTTTAACCCTATATTCCAACGAAATATAGGCAAACACAAACAATGGCGAGAACCGC
>NZ_PDBT02000149.1:0-1062 GCF_002551535.2 Neisseria sp. N95_16 | reverse complement strand
CATGGCTAAGGAAAAATTTGAACGTAGCAAACCGCACGTAAACGTTGGCACCATCGGTCACGTTGACCATGGTAAAACCACTCTGACTGCTGCATTGACTACGATTTTGTCTAAAAAATTCGGTGGTGCTGCTAAAGCTTACGACCAAATCGACAACGCGCCGGAAGAAAAAGCCCGCGGTATTACCATTAATACTTCTCACGTAGAATACGAAACTGAAACCCGTCACTACGCACACGTAGACTGCCCAGGCCACGCCGACTATGTGAAAAACATGATTACCGGTGCTGCACAAATGGACGGTGCGATTTTGGTTGTATCTGCTGCTGATGGTCCTATGCCACAAACTCGTGAGCACATCTTGTTGGGTCGCCAAGTAGGTGTACCATACATCTTGGTGTTCATGAACAAATGCGACATGGTTGACGACGAAGAGTTGTTGGAATTGGTTGAAATGGAAATCCGTGACTTGTTGTCAAGCTACGACTTCCCAGGCGACGACTGCCCAATCATCCAAGGTTCTGCATTGAAAGCTCTGGAAGGCGACGCTGCTTACGAAGCTAAAATCTTTGAATTGGCTGACGCATTGGACAGCTACATCCCAACTCCAGAACGTGCCGTTGACAAACCATTCCTGTTGCCAATCGAAGACGTATTCTCAATCTCTGGTCGTGGTACTGTAGTAACCGGTCGCGTAGAGCGCGGTATCATCCACGTAGGTGACGAGATCGAAATCGTTGGTCTGAAAGACACTGCAAAAACCACTTGTACCGGTGTCGAAATGTTCCGCAAATTGCTGGACGAAGGTCAAGCAGGTGACAACGTAGGCGTATTGTTGCGCGGTACCAAACGTGAAGAAGTTGAACGTGGTCAAGTATTGGCTAAACCAGGCTCAATCACTCCGCACACCAAATTCAAAGCAGAAGTATACGTATTGAGCAAAGAAGAAGGTGGTCGTCACACTCCATTCTTCGCTAACTACCGTCCACAATTCTACTTCCGTACGACTGACGTTACCGGTGCGGTAACTTTGGAAGAAGGCGTAGAAATGGTAATGCCGGG
>NZ_PDBT02000148.1:0-1100 GCF_002551535.2 Neisseria sp. N95_16 | reverse complement strand
AACCAAACCAAAGGGGCTTAGCATTCTTGATGTGAAAATACTGCACAACGCTGCCATCGGGACTGATGACCGTCTCGCCTGTGACGCGCATGGTTTGTTCGGTATGACCGGATGCTGTGCCGTTAATGGTGCGGCTGTAGCTGCGGCGGGTTGCGGTGGCCGCCTTAACAGCTTTGTCGTAGGCGGTTTTGACGCCAGCAACACTTGCCGGTGTCGTTGAGCTTCTGCTGTTGACTGCATTGCTCAATGATGATTGCAACAAAATCGGGTCATTACTGTATGCGAGCGAGCGTCGTTTTTGAGCTGCAAAAACTTTCTTGTCTGCGTATTTTCAATATACGTATCACTAGTATTTGAGCCCAATCGGCCGGTATTATCGCCATTCGAGTTGCTGAATGTGACGCCGCCGTTGTGATATGTGCGATGATTAAATGTTTTCTCGCCGTCGATTGTTTGACTGCCGCTTGTCATGACAGCATCGCGGCCGTCAACGCGCAGCCATCTGCCCCACGACGAAGAGAATACGCGCACATACTCGTGACCATCGATTGTTGTGTAGCGCTGCATACTGCCGCCGCTGTATGACACGACTAGTACGCCGGCACGTGCCTCCGGATAGTTGTTACTTAGAGACGCGTTTGCCGTTGCCGCTTGATAATAAAAACCTTTTGCAGTGATGCTGTTTAGATTGTCGCTACTTGATAATGAGATGCCGCTTACAACCCAGTCTTCAATGCCGTATCCCGCCAATGTTGTTGATTTTGTGGCTTTTATTTCATTTAGTTGCTTCGCAACCGCTGCCGTTGCCGCTAAGTCCGTCGCTGTGCTTCCCAAGCCGTTATACAGTTGCACGACGCCGGCTGTTGTAGTGCTGGCTTTGTCAATCTCGTGCGTGTGCGACGTGCCGGAGACACTGTTGTTTGTCGACGCGGTGATTTTGCTCGGCGTGCCCAGCGCGATTGTGCGGTTTGCAGTCAAATTTCCGCCACCGCTTAAGCCGTTGCCTGCGGTGATGGTGGTGTTGGCGTTGGCTTTTTCTGCTAATGCGTTTGCAATTGCACGATACATTTGGTTTGGCACTGCCCCATTAACTTTGGCGT
>NZ_PDBT02000147.1:0-1275 GCF_002551535.2 Neisseria sp. N95_16 | reverse complement strand
AAAACGTGGCAGAGGTTGCTGAAGCTGCACTGTCAACAGAAAAGCAGCCGCGTGAGCGCAACAACCGCAACCAACGCGACCGCAACAACAATCGCAATCAGCGTGACCGCCGCAGCAACAACAAAAAACGCAATATTCCGTCTGCCGAGAAAATCGAGCATTATCTGAATATCGCCGATGCAGCGGATAAAGTGCGTTTTGCCGTGGCGCATGTGTTTGGCGAAACCGCGGCGCAAACGTCGGTAGCGGTTGCCGTGCCGAGCGAGCCGGTGGCTGAAGTGGAAGAAAACGCACCATTGGTGGTGGTGATTCCGGAGCCGGTTGAAGCCGAAGCCGTAACTTTTGCTATCGAAACTGAAGCGCCTGAAGCGGAAGCCATCCGTGTGGAAGAAAGCACCGATGACGAACGCGCCATGATCGACAGCGCAGTCGGCAACGTAACCGCTGCCGTGACTTCCGTGTTTGCCATTGAAGCGGCCGATGAGTTTCTGTCGATGACCGCCGTGCCGGCTGATCAGGAAGCTCAAGCTGTGGCAGTCATGGAAGACGAGCTGATTGCAGATAAAGCTTCGAGAGAAGTTGAAACGGCGGTGCAAGAAGTGGTGGCGAAAGAGCAGGCCGTAGCGGTAAAAGCTGCCGAAGCCATGCCCGCATTGGGTGGCTTGGTGTTTGTCGAAACTAATCCTGATGCCGTTGCTGCCTTGGCTGCCCAAGCACAACCGGAAAAAGAGTATGGTTTGCGCCGCTCCGATGTGCCGAAAGTGGAAACTGAAAACGTTGAAGTTGAGATGATTTTGGTGGAAACACGCAAAGATTAAGCAATCAATCTTGGCAAAAGCCCGATGGTTAAACATCGGGCTTTTTTTGTATTTTTATTATAGATAGCAGGAACAGGCCGAGACTTTTGCAAAACTGATGAATCATTAATAAAAACCAAAACTGCCGTCATTCTCACGCAGGTGGGAATTCATTTTTTTGAACATGACAAACTATTGAATAAAATAGGCTTATTAAATTCTGAGATGGATTCCCACCTGCGCGGGAATGACGTTGGTTTTGTATGTGCAAGTTTTTAAAGGAGTTTTATAAAGGTCAACAGGCCGTCTGAAAGTGTTCAGACGGCCTGTTGACCTTTATAAAACAATCAATATCGAATTTGCATGTCGTATTTTTACCATGGGGCTTAGGAAGCAAAAATATTAAATTGGGTTATTTCGAAGCATCTTCATTAATATTTTACCTAAATCTTCATGCCGGTGGTTAAACCTAAACTCC
>NZ_PDBT02000146.1:0-1373 GCF_002551535.2 Neisseria sp. N95_16 | reverse complement strand
GCTGGGACGTTTAAGGTAGGATTAAAGGCCGTCTGAAACAGATTTAACGCTGTTTCAGACGGCCTTTTTGCGTGGTTTTTTTGGGAAAATGCTTGACTTTTCGTAACAACGAAAATATAATACAACCATTCAGAAACACCAAGCCCCGAAAGGCGGCAACCAATCGGGGCAGGTTAAGTCTGAATGGAAAGGAGCAGTAAAATGAAGCAGCTTATGATAGCTATCGTTATCTTGGTTTTGAAAATTCTTGGCTGGATTTAAAAACTAAGTAACTTTGGAAAGGGTGGCAGAACACCGCGCCCTTTTCGCTTCAGACCTACTGCTATTTTAACTCAATCCGATGAAAAATCAAGGAGTATGCCTATGAGTGAAGAAAAAATAGCCGAATCAAAAAAAAGATACGAAAAAGAGAAGCGCGCCCATCGTGGAGTTTCCTTCAACCGAGATACGGAGAAAGATTTACTGGACTTTGTAGATAAAGTTAATTTTTCTCAATGGGTTAAGGAAAAAATACGAGAAGCATTAAAAAAATAGCTTGCTTATTTCGTTGTTACGAATTAGTATTACAACACTGCTTAGGCAGTAATGAAAAACCGAACCAAGCGGGAACTTGGTTCGGTTTAAGTGGAAAGCAGAGCAGCAACTCTCTTTCCGCGTCTTTATAAATTCACATAAAGAAAGGACATTCTATCATGAATTCCCCACTTATCCCAACCGTTTCAGGCTGCTTGGACGGCCAAACCCAATCTTTAGTCAATGCGCGTGATTTGCATGAATTTTTAGGCGTTGAAACCCGTTTTGATAAATGGATTCAGCGTCGAATTGAGGAATACGGATTTACGCAAGTCATTGATTTTATCGAAAGTCCAAAAATGGCCAATCGTGGTTTTTGGCAAACAGAAACCAAAGATTATTTAATTTCCCTCGACATGGCCAAAGAGCTCTGCATGGTCGAGCGCAACGACAAAGGCCGCCAAGCCCGACGCTACTTTATCGAAATGGAGAAACAGGCCAAGGCAATCCCCGATGCCGTGTTGTGGCGGATTGACGCGTTGGAAGACGCCTACTTCCAAGCCGCGCCCGAAATGCTCAGCCTGCTGCGCTACCGCAATATGGGCTTGAACCTGACTGAAATCGGCAAGCTGCTGGATTTAAACCCCGGCGCGGTGTCCTACCGCCTGAAAAAGCTGAATGATTTGGGCTTTGTGCAGTATCAGCCCAATCCGCAAATCGGCCGCAGCGCGCAACAGTCTTTGGGCTTGGAGGGTTAAGCCATGAATTATATGATGAGTGAAGATGGCTACGAAACGCTTTGCCGCGCCTATACCGCTTTAGATACACTGCATATGCTGATGTATGAAACCGAAAGCAGC
>NZ_PDBT02000145.1:0-1380 GCF_002551535.2 Neisseria sp. N95_16 | reverse complement strand
GCTGGGACGTTTAAGGTAGGATTAAAGGCCGTCTGAAACAGATTTAACGCTGTTTCAGACGGCCTTTTTGCGTGGTTTTTTTGGGAAAATGCTTGACTTATTATGTTCCTACATATATAATTCATTTCATGGATTAGGAAATAAGAAACCCGCCGTTGGAGGCGGCGGGAATCAAAAAAGAAAGGAGGTGATGAATGTGGTTAAAATCCTAATCTTAGTGATTTTGTTGGTAATCTCGGCAAAAGCTTACTAATGTAAATCACTTGTAGCAAAAGGGGCGGCAGAACACCGCTGCCCCTTCCTCCAAACTTTCAAACACTATACCGCCAAACGTTTTAAAAATCAAGGAGTATGCCTATGGTTGATGAAAAATTGGCTGAGTATCGAAAACGGGCTGAGGCAAAGCGCACTACAAAAAAAGTCTCATTTAACCTAGAAACAGAAAAAGATATTTTGGATGTTGCAAATAATATTGATTTTTCTCAATGGGTTAAAGAAAAACTTCGAGAAAAGCTAGAAAAACAACTTGATTAATTATGTGGGAACATATATTATAATCCCAACAGCAGAACACCGCTGTAATGAAATCCCCACCAAGCGGAAACTTGGTGGGGAGTATGAGAAAGCAATGCGGAAACATTCTTTCTCTGTCTTTTAAATGCACTCTAAAAGAAAGGTAATCATACCATGAACACACTTGTATCACAATTCAACCCTTCCCAAATTGCCATTATCGACCACAACGGCGGCAAATGGCTGACCGCCGAACAGCTCGGCTTGGCTTTGGGTTTCTCCGACAAACGCGCCCGCGACGGCGTAACCAATCTTTATAACCGTCATATCGATGAATTTACAGAGAAAGATAGCTGCACCATCAATTTGATGGTTCAGGGTCAAGGCCGTAAAACCCGCATTTTCTCCCATTCCGGCTGCAACCTGCTGAGTTTTTTCGCCAACACACCCAACGCCAAAGCCTTTCGCGCTTGGGCAAAAGAAAAACTGGCCGAGCCGGCTGCCGATGCCTACACTCTTGAAAAGCTGAAAGCGGCTTATCTGGCCACCCGCCCCGATATGGCGCGTCTGCTGCGCTATGTGGATATGGGCTTGAATCAGGCGGAAGCCGCCAAACTGCTGGGGATTGCGCCGTCGAATGTGCGCCTGCGCCTGAAACAGTTGGCCGATTTGGGCTTGACCGACTACCGGCCCGACCCGAAATACCGCAACCGCCATGCGCTGGCATCGGCAAACGGTCAACAATCTTTAGGCTTGGAGGGCTAAGCGATGAATTATATGATGAGTGAAGATGGCTACGAAACGCTTTGCCGCGCCTATACCGCTTTAGATACACTGCATATGCTGATGTATGAAACCGAAAGCAGC
>NZ_PDBT02000144.1:0-1429 GCF_002551535.2 Neisseria sp. N95_16 | reverse complement strand
CCGCCGACCGAGAAAGACATTGGACTATGAGACACCGGGTGATCTGTTTTCAGCAGCCCTTGCCAATGGCATTTGAGCGTTGCACTTGAAATGCGAATGTAAGGGCCTTTTAATTATGCATTTAGATTCAACAATAAATCGCGGAAAGCGTTTGGGTCTTTAATGAAAGTCATTTCTCCAGATTGTGGGAAATGGAAATCCAATAAGCGTGATACCCAAAAGCGAATGCATCCTGCACGTTGGGCAATTGGGAAGTAAGCACGTTCTTCATCAGATAATGGCCGTATGCTTTCGTAACCTTTAATAAAGGCATCACGTAAAGATACATCCAAATGATTATCGGCTGTTCGTGCCCAATCGTTTACCGCAATTGCTAAGTCATACATAAAGTTACCGTTGCAGGCATAATAAAAATCAATAAAGCCGGCAACCTGTTCACCATCCAGCAAAACATTATCTTTGAACAAATCAGCATGAATGATGCCGGAAGGTAGGTGATGGCCTAAATTTTGATCTAAAAAAGCGATTTCCTGTTGCAATAACTGTGCATCTTCGTTACTTAAAACGGGTAAGAGCTGAGTGCAGGCTTCATGCCACCAGCGATCATAACGCGGGTTTTCCATCGTTAACGGAAAGTCTTGGCCGGCTAAATGCATCTTCGCCAGCATCGCGCCAGTATTAAAACATTGAGCTTCCGTCGCCCAGCTGGTGTCGGAGCCTTTCAAGCAAGTTACCAAGCAAGCCGGTTTGCCAACTAAAGTAGAATCTAATTTACCGTCTTTACGAATAATCGGAGCTGGGCAGGCAACACCGTTATTGCTTAAATGTAAATTCAATTGTAGGAAAAAAGGCAATTCTTCTTGTTTGAGTACTTCAAATATAGTTAATACATATCGCCCTGTTGTGGTAGTTAAAAAATAATTGCTGTTGGTAATTCCTTGGGCGATACCTTGCAAAGAAATAAAATCACCTAAATCATATTGAGTGAGAAACGCACGCATCTCATCATCTGAAACACTCGTATAGACCGACATAATCAAAAGCCTGATGGATAAAAAAGATAAAAGTAGCCTGAATCATACCAAAAAATTCCCTATATAAGCATCAAGGCCGTCTGAAAGCTGTGGCTTCTGATAGAAATATGTCGTAAAAAGACAAGTTAAAAGCCCTTACATTCGCCTAACAAGTGCAATTTCCAATAACAGAAAAGGCCAGTATGCGGTAGTATACTGCCTTTCCTGACAAGAAAGATTGCAATATGACCTACACACAACTGACCTCACACCAAAGATACTACATTTCCAGACATTACCGCAACCTACCCCTAAACCAAATCGCACAGAACATCGGTTGTCATCCCGCCACCGTCAGTCGGGAAATCAGACGGCATTCCGTCAACGGAACCTACTGTTACCGAAAAGCACAACAG
>NZ_PDBT02000143.1:0-1617 GCF_002551535.2 Neisseria sp. N95_16 | reverse complement strand
CCGTTGACGGAATGCCGTCTGATTTCCCGACTGACGGTGGCGGGATGACAACCGATGTTCTGTGCGATTTGGTTTAGGGGTAGGTTGCGGTAATGTCTGGAAATGTAGTATCTTTGGTGTGAGGTCAGTTGTGTGTAGGCCATATTGCAATCTTTCTTGTCAGGAAAGGCAGTATACTACCGCATACTGGCCTTTTCTGTTATTGGAAATTGCACTTGTTAGGCGAATGTAAGGCCGTCTGAAACATCGTATGACTGTTCAGACGGCCTTTTAACCACACACGGGAAAACCATGAATTCATCTTTTCAACGCCGTTTTGCGCCGATTTTATATGTCTTGATTTTCTTCGCCGGATTTTTTACCGCCTGCTTGTGGTTCAACCCGCAAGATTATTTGGCCAATCTGCCGCTGACCTTAATCGCTATTGCCGCAGTAGCCTTCATTTGGCTGATTTACACCGTGGTTTCCGTGCGTGCCAGCCAGAGGCGTGAAATGCTGTACCGTGAAAGCCTGATTCAGAAAGAAAGCGTGCATCCGGTGTTGCATGCTGCGATTCACCGTGTGGAAGACCGGCCGGAAATGCTGGTGTTGGCCGTGCGCAATTATGGCAAAGGCATGGCGGAAAAGGTCAAAGTGCGCGTGGAAGCCACGCCTGATCAGCCGTGCAGCCAAGCCGTTACCCAAGCTATGGCACAGCTTCCGGCCGTAGCGGAAGGCATCGATCATTTGGCATCGGGCGAAACCTATGGCGGTATTTTTGCCGACAGCCGTATGTTGGTCACCGATTTACCCAACCAAGAATTCAGCGGTGTGGTGCGCGTGACGGTGACGTGTGAAAACACCTTCGGCGATGCCTGTTCTTCCGAAACCGTGTTGGATTTAAGCCTGCTCAACAGCGGCGTCGCAGAAGACAAGCCGCGCAAAAAATTATTGTATTGATTTAACCGATTACACAGCCAAGTTAGCAAAGAAATGATTTAAGCTTGCGGCTGGATAACGGTTTGCTTTCAGACGGCCTGATTCCTGTGAAGATGTCAGGCCGTCTGAATCATTTTTAGGAGAGTTGAATGTTAAGTCTGACGACGATTATCATCGCGGTGGCCGTGACCGCGGTGTTGTTGGTGATTACCTTAGTCGCCCCCAATCCGATTACCGGCATCATGGCGTTGGTGTTTGGTGCGCTGATTTATTTTGTGCTGTGGCCGAAATACGAAGGCGGCCAGCAAGCTCAAGCACACGGTGTGGAAATTCAGGCGGCGGTGCAGGAAGTGCGGCATTGGAACAGCGGCATGCGTAACAGTCAGGGGGATAAATACGAAATCATCGCGCTGGCACCCAATCCCTACAACGGCAAAATGCAGCAATTTGTCAGCCCGCCAATGACCACCGATCCCGAGCCTTATCTGCAAGATACGGTCACTGTGAAAGTCGATTGGTCGAACCCGAAAGCGTATATTATGGATTTATCGTTTTTGCCGTTTAAAGTGCATTAAATTAAGCCATAAGAAAAGGCCCTTACATTCGCATTTCAAGTGCAACGCTCAAATGCCATTGGCAAGGGCTGCTGAAAACAGATCACCCGGTGTCTCATAGTCCAATGTCTTTCTCGGTCGGCGG
>NZ_PDBT02000142.1:0-1649 GCF_002551535.2 Neisseria sp. N95_16 | reverse complement strand
TACATTTTCAGGCGTACAGTATGCGCCGTCATAATGTTTCAAGAATTCGTTTTTTGTTTCGTCATATTGATAACCGGCTGATTCGATGTCGGCTTTGACTACGTTATATGCGTCAACGGCTATGGAAGTGCCTGTGATAACGCCACCAACAATGCCACCACCGGCTAAAATACCTGCACCACGTTTAGCAAGTGAAAAAGCACCGGCTAGGACCGCGGAACGGGAGACGGAGGCGGTGACTTTGGCAGAAACTTTTGATTTTGCTGAATCCCCCGTTCTAGCATAACGTGGTGTCAAATCTTGAGCATCTGAAATAATATATTGACTTGTATCTCTATCGAAAACACCAATCCAACTACGACCATGTGAATTAGCTGTTTGATTAGCCGTTCCACGAATTCCCATGAAACGGCCATCATCAAAAACATCTATACGATCATATTTACCAGGAGCATTCTCAATGGCGAAAGCATTAGCAGAAATGAAAAAACTAACACATAGGATACTCTTTAAAAAACATCGCTCTAGGATATGAAACATAACAAGATGCCTTATCTAATTTAATTAATAAAGTAGAAGCATCGGGAAATTGAATTTCTATAAAATCTTCATCATAACGATGAAAGAAATTTCTAAACATATCAAATGGGAAAGGTTTTTTAAAAACCCCTTTTCTCATCAGTTCCCGATAATAAATTAATGCCATTGGCAAATCACGATAAATATGTGATGACGTTTTAAACTGAATTAAATGGTATTCACTAATAAACATCTTAAACCCCACTTTCTAAAGTTGGTTACTGTTGTCGAAAGTGGAAATTTATCATGTTTTCATAATCGGCGGTATCAGTCCTTAAACAGAATGAACGCCATGACAACAGGCACGGCCAAGCCGAGAAAGAAATAGTAGTCCATCATTGGAAAAGCCTTTTTGTGATGGATACGAAATAAACAGCAGCCATCACACCGAATAAAATCCAACCTGTTTCAAGACCGCTTTTCAAATTGTCGGTCGGGCTGCATTGCGGTAATGCTGCTTTGAGTGTTTGGCCATTTAGTGTCCATACAGAACCGTTATATTGTGGCTGCAGGATTTGGCCGTGTTGAGTAATTTGAGGTACTACCAAGCTGAAATAGACGTTTTCAGCTTGGCTTTGCTCAAGACATTTATTTCCAACTTGGTAGTACATCTTGATTACCTTATCGTAACAGGCGTTTCACGATGGCAATCACGAACAAAGCAGCGAATACGCCGACCACCAACCAACCGGCTTCGAGACCGTCAGCTTTAGCGGTTTCGATACCTGTTTTTGCTTCTTCAGGCAAAGCAGCATAAGCTTGGGCAGCAAGAGCCAAAGGGGCAGCGGTTACTACCGCCAATTTTGCGCCGTATTTACGAAAGGTGTTCATCAATTTCATGATATTTTCCTTTAGTGAGTAGAGTTAAAAAAATGAAAGTGTGGGCTTTGTGAAGGTTTCAGAGACCGCCCGCCGAGCCTCTTAAACTTAGTATTCTTTAAGGTAGAAACCAAAAATCAGGAATTCGCCAACGATTTCTTCTAAAGCTGCATTAAATGCGTCTTCGTAGCTATCGTATTGACCGGCTGATTTGATGTTTGGTGTAAAACCTATATCGCCGAAAGGATCAG
>NZ_PDBT02000141.1:0-1661 GCF_002551535.2 Neisseria sp. N95_16 | reverse complement strand
ACGGAGTTTAGGTTTAACCACCGGCATGAAGATTTAGGTAAAATATTAATGAAGATGCTTCGAAATAACCCAATTTAATATTTTTGCTTCCTAAGCCCCTAATGATTAATTCATAACCACCGGTATCACCAATCAATACATCGTTACCTGTACCGCCCTTGATAGTATTCGAACCATTATTACCAATCACTGATTTATCAGCATCTTGGCCATTGATGGTAATGGTCAAGGTTGCAGTCGACTTGTCACCATCTGCATCGGTTACAGTGTAAGTGAAGGTTTCTTGCAGCGTATCACCTGTATTCAAGGCTTTAACTGCTGGGCTATTAGGATTCAAGGTGTAAGTGTATTCACCATTGTCACCCATAGTCAGCAAGCCGTATTGGCCTACGTTGTGATCTACAGCAACAGATACAGGCGTATCGGCACCCAAGCTGTCGTTATCCAACACGTTACCGCTTACAGCGCCACCTTTTTCATCGATGCTGTTGACATCATCCACAGCAACTGGGGCAGTATCGGTAATTTGGATATCCAAGCTGTCCATCGCTGTATTGCCTGCGGCATCACGTACCACAACCAAGAAGCTATCTTTCACAGAATCGTCACCTGCGCTGTGGTCTTCCGCTTTACCGTTTTCGGTGTAGCGATAAGACACTTCACCTTTAACGGCATCGTAACCTGTGATGGCCAAAGTACCCAGTTTGGTCGCGATTACAACAGGGTTGCTTTCGCTGGCGTTCATCACGTCTTTACCGCCGACAGTAATGCTGGCAACAGATTGATCCGTTACTTTAATTACACCGGTCACAACCGCTGCAGAAGCTTCTTCAATAGCATTGTCTTCAGCCTCAACAACCGGAGCAGTTGCATCAATCACACCGTTGTCGTCACGGGCTTCGGCTTCGTTACCGGCTTTGTCGGTCACTTTGGCATCAACGGTGTAGTTACCGTCCGGCAATTCGTTCGGTACTTCAACTTCGTACGTGCCGTCTGCTTTCACAGTCGTGGTCACCACTTGGGTCTCGCCGTTCGCGTCGGTAATGGTCAATGTCACCACTTGGCCTTCTTCTACGTCGGTAGTGGTACCGGTAATCAAAGGTGTGTTGTCATTGCTCAAATCCGGTGCTTCTACGGTAATCGCTGCAGTCGTGTCTACTGAACCGGTGTCGGTCGCGGTCGCTTTGTTACCTGCTTCATCGGTCACTTCAGCCACTACTTCGTAGTCGCCGTCGGCCAATTCTGCCGGTACGTCTGCTTCGTACGTGCCGTCTGCTTTCACAGTGGTGGTCACCACTTGGGTTTCACCAGCCGCGTCGGTCACAGTCAGGGTCACCACTGAACCTTCCGGTGCGTCAGTTGTACCGGTAATGGTTGGGGTGTTGTCGTTGCTGTTGTCCGGTGCATCTACGGTAATCGCCGGTGCAGTCGTGTCGACGGTGCCTTCGTCGTCAGCCTTACCTTTGTTGCCGGCAGGATCTTCTACTTCGGCAGTCACTTTAACTGGACCTTCTGGCAATTCTTCCGGTACTTCTACCTCGAAGGTGYCGTCGTCTTTAACGGTGGTGGTCACCACTTGGGTGTCGCCGTTCGCGTCGGTCACCGTCACTGTCACTACAGTGCCTTCCGGTTCATCGGTGGTACCGGTGATGGTCGGAGTC
>NZ_PDBT02000140.1:0-1901 GCF_002551535.2 Neisseria sp. N95_16 | reverse complement strand
CCTGGCGGCTTTGGTGAATACCGCGCATGGGGAGGCAGCCAGTAAGATTAAGCAATTGGATCAGCACTATATCGCCCACAAAATCGCCCATGCCGTAGCGGGCTGTGCGGCAGCGGCTGCGAATAAGGGTAAGTGTCAGGACGGTGCGATTGGTGCGGCCGTGGGTGAGATTGTCGGGGAGGCTTTGGTTAACGGTAAAAACCCTGCTGCCTTAACGGCCAAAGAGCGCGAACAGATTCTGGCATACAGCAAACTGGTTGCCGGTACGGTAAGCGGTGTGGCGGGCGGCGATGTGAATGCGGCGGCGAATGCGGCAGCTGTAGCGGTGGAAAATAATGCGTTGAACAACTTAGAAATCATTGAAATAGGAAAACGTGTTGATAAAGAGTGCAATCAAGGTAACAATGCGGAATGTAGAAATAGAATTATTGCTGAAGCGGTAAATAAAAGTGATCAACGTAGTAAGCTGGCCAAACAAGATATTGTTGATATTAATGCAGTTCAGAATAAATATGCCGCCGAAGCATTCGCCATTTGCAAGGGAAATACTGCGTGTGCAACATTTGTGGGTAATAGGTTTACATATGCCAGATTGCATTGTGAATCATCAGGTTGTATGGCAAATATTGCTCAATCAATTATTCGAGAGGCATCCAGCCGCTATGGTTCGGTTTGGGATACTGTCAGCCGTGTATTTAATGATTTTAGTCCGGTTTTACTATCAACTAAAGCTGTCCCGTTTAATTTTGGAAGTAAACAGTTGTTATTAGAACATTTTAAAAAACATGGTTCTGAATTTGGCGTTAAAACTGCTAATGACTATTTAAAAATAGGAAGAGATGTTATGCAGAAAGGTAGCCGTGTGAAATATGAATATAGAGGTGAAATTAGAACAGGATATGTTCAATTTCTCGGCAATAGTAAAAGTGGAGAAGCAAAATTTGCATTTGTAGGAACAAATAATCAAGGTGCCATCACTACCATCCATGTTGAAAAGGGAAAAAATTTATGGAAAACCTTAAATGGCAACTCAACAGATAAAATAATTTATGAAAGGTAAAAATGATTTACTCGGTAAAACTAAAAAATCTAGATAAACTCTGTGAAAATTTTGCAGATTTTTCTATAGAAAATAATGATCTATATTGTTTTATTGCATATTCTAAAATATCTTTAGAAGAAAATAGAATTTACAATGTGGAAATTGAATATCAGATTTTTAATGACTATATAGTTGAAGAAGCTAATATTGATAAACCTATTATTTTTCCTTTTGAAAGAATAGATGATAGTCCAAGATATAGAATAACAGGTAGGTTAAATGGTAATTCATTTAAATCTGGAAATATTTATTTCATGGATAATTATCTTCAAAAAGAATATTCTTTTTTAGATGGGAGGTTAATTACTTTAACTATAGATAGATTAGATATTTCTATAATCTCTGAAGATCTATTATAGAATTAGTTTATCTTATTTAATGAAAATTATTATTTAAAATAAGCCATACCGTCTGAAAAATCTTTCAGACGGCCTTTTTTTGTTCTATCCGCATAAGCACAAATACCTACCTTACTATGACGCAGGAAAACGCAGGCGTATCCAACAAAATCGGCGCGTCTGCACTGGCTAATGTCAGCGATAAGCAATGGGTTAACAATATGACCGTGAATCTGGCCGATGCGGGCAGTGCCGCGCTGATTAACACCGCCGTTAACGGCGGCAGCCTGAAAGACAATTTGGAAGCGAATATCCTTGCGGCTTTGGTGAATACCGCGCATGGGGAGGCGGCGAGTAAGATCAAAGGACTGGATCAGCACTATGTCGCCCACAAAATCGCTCATGCCGTAGCGGGCTGTGCGGCAGCGGCGGCGAATAAGGGTAAATGTCAGGACGGTGCC
>NZ_PDBT02000013.1:0-41491 GCF_002551535.2 Neisseria sp. N95_16 | reverse complement strand
CCGCCGACCGAGAAAGACATTGGACTATGAGACACCGGGTGATCTGTTTTCAGCAGCCCTTGCCAATGGCATTTGAGCGTTGCACTTGAAATGCGAATGTAAGGCCGTCTGAAAAGTTAACGCTTAAAACTGCACGGCAGGCGCATTCGAAATCGCACCTTCATTCTCTACGCTAAAGTTCGCACGCGGCTGCATACCGAAAATTTTTGCGGTAATGTTTTGCGGGAACTGGCGCAAAGTGGTGTTATAAGTTTGCACCGCTTTGATGTAGCTGTTGCGCGCGATGGAAATACGGTTTTCCGTGCCTTCCAATTGCGCCTGCAAATCGCGGAAATTTTGGTCGGCTTTCAATTGCGGATAGTTTTCCGACACCACCAATAAGCGCGACAACGCACCACTCAATTCACCCTGCGCTTGTTGGAATTGCTTCAATTTTTCAGGATTGCTGGCATCTTCAGCGCTCAACTGCATGCTGCCCACTTTGCTGCGCGCTTCGGTGACTTTGGTAAACACTTCTTCTTCATGAGTCGCATAACCTTTTACCGTATTCACCAGATTCGGAATCAAATCCGCGCGGCGTTGATATTGGTTCAACACTTCCGACCAAGCCGCATTGGCTGCTTCGTCTTGCGTTTGCATGGTATTGTAACCGCAACCGCTCAAGCTGAACATTGATGTCATCACGGCCAAAACGGCCAACCATTTTTTAAACATTGCACTCTCCATCACATAATGTGTCAAAAAATTTTCCATCACGCCATCATTTTTGATGGCCGTCTGAAAACTTGTTTTCGAGTATAACCTAAAAATTATTTTTTGATTAAAAAAATAAATAAGAAAATAAATTTCCGGATAATCGATTAGGCAAATTTGCTCTATAATACGACTAATTACAGCCTACTACTTTATTTGTTCCGACAGCAAGGAGAAGCCCATATGCGAATTTTACTGACCGGCTCGAAAGGCCAATTAGCCCATTGTCTACGCGACCGCTTACCTGAAAGCTGGGAATTGATTGCCACGGATTCAAGCTCTTTGAATATTACCGATGCCGAAGCTGTGAACAACATGGTGCAAAATTTCCAACCCGATGTTGTGGTCAATGCCGCTGCTTATACTGCTGTCGACAAAGCCGAAACCGATGTCAGCAATGCCTTTGCCGTCAACGCTCAAGCTGTACATCATTTAGCCGCTGCCGCGCAAAAAATCCACGCGCGCTTTATTCATGTTTCCACCGATTACGTATTTGACGGCAATGCCAAAAGCCCGTATCGCACAACCGACTCAACCAACCCGCAAAGCGTTTACGGCAAGAGTAAACTCGCGGGTGAACTGTTGGCCTTGGCTGCACACCCCGAAGCAGTGATTATCCGCTCGTCTTGGTTATTCAGCGAATACGGCAACAACTTTGTCAAAACCATGCTGCGCTTGGCCGACGAGCGCGACAGCTTATCTGTCGTCAACGATCAAACCGGCAACCCGACTTATGCCGGTGACTTGGCCGCTGCCATTGTCAGCATCATTGGCGAACCGGAAATGCATCGCGGCATTTACCACTATTGCGGCAACAAATCAGTGAGCTGGTACGAATTTGCTGATGCCGTATTCCAAACTGCAGCCAAGCATATTAATGGCTTCAAAATGCCTGAGCTCAAAGGCATCCCAAGCAGTGAATACCCTGTTCCCGCGCCGCGTCCGACATACAGCGTGATGGACAATCATAAAATTGAACGTGATTTCAAGGTAAAAGCGTCCGACTGGCAAAAAGCCTTAAACGACATCATGGGTAAATTAAACTAAGCAAACCCATCAACAATCAAGTAAGGCCGTCTGAAACTAATTTAATCATTTCAGACGGCCTTTTTATTTGACGTCAAAATCTTGTCATTATTGTACGCTATGATACGCACTAACAGAAAAACACAGCAACTTTACATAATTGCTGTATTCAATTCTGTGAAAAGCGCCTATTATGCCAACATAACATCTCACGATAAATATTGCAGGTTTGATAAAAAAACATAATCTGCAAAAAGCAACAAAGTGAAAGGAAGTATCTTTATGCAACATCGTCGACGTCAGTCAATTTTCCAGGCCGCCAAACGCGCCTCTTTTAGCAACAAACCGACGACTCCTGCACAAGTGCAAAGTCGTTAAGTAAAATCAAGGTGCACCATGCTGGGTTGCACCTTTACCATTCTACTATGCCGTCTGAAATTTCAGACGGCATAGTTATATCAAGATTGCGCTTGAAGATAGGCTTTTAATTTGTCTTCATCTAAAAACCAATGGCAGATCTCAATGCTCGCCATGCAGCAACACCGGCACTAATTCATTGTATTTTTCTTCTAAAAGCGGATCTTCATCCACATCAACCACATCCAATTCAAAACCAAATTCCTGCTGGAACGGCTGCAATTGCTCGCGCATTTTGTGGCACAAGCTGCAATACTCGCGGAACATCAACGTTAATTTCATTTATCGTTTCCTTTGTTTTATCATTATTTAATGATGCCACATCAACACCAGTGAAATCGGGATAATCGACAGCAAAGTCGCCATCAGCATTGCGCCCGATGTTTCCTTGACAAAACCATGAATGCCACCAAACAGCGCATACAGACTGGCCATTGGTGTAGTCGCAAACAACACGCCGGCAAACAACATATCCTTATCCGCGCCCATCAACCACAAGCAGGCAAACACCACCAGCGGACACAAAGCCAATTTGCCAAACGTCACCCACGCCATGTCTTTCACATTACCACGAATACTCATGCCGTAAAGATTGCCACCAATCATAAACAGAGCCAGCGGTGATGTAGCCGTGGCCAGCATGGCGGAAAGTTTGTCCATAAAGGCTGGCAATGGTAGCCAGCCAAAAGCAAAAATCAAGCCGATGGGCATGGAAATAATAATCGGATTGGTCAGCAAGCCCTTACCAATTCGGGTAAACAATGCCCAATAATTGGTCTGCCCGCCCTTAGCCAAATCCAGAAAAATAAACATTAATGGCAAAATCAGCAGGTTTTCCGTCAGCACGTTCATGGCAAAATACACGCCGGCCGCCAGACCAATCGCCATCAGAAGCAAAGGATAGCCGACAAAACCGGAATTCGACATTCCCACCGCCAAACCGTTTAACGCAGCCAATTTCGGATCCAAGCCGCGTTTTTTCGTGGCGTACCAACTGATAAAAAACAACAAACCTGAAGCCAGCGTGTAGCCGTAGAAATATTCCGGCTTAAACACATCGGCAATTGGCCGTGTAGCAATGGCGTTAAACACCATCATGGGCATACCGATTTTGATGACAAATTTGCCCAAGCCATCAAGCTGTTCACGGCTAAAAATCTGTTGCCGCATCGCACCATAGCCGATGGCAATCATCAAAAAACGGGGGCGATAATGGTAAAAATGGCGGACATAATTAATCCAAGTAGGCGGAATCAAATACTGAGACTTTTGCAAAATCCCCATCTTTGGCACATTTCTTCGTTATGCGTTGCTCGAAAGCTTGCCTATCTTTGTGATATGTCTGCGCTTTCTGCGCTGCTCTAACTTCGAACTGCACTCAAATTCGGGGTTTTGCAAAGGTCTCATACTTCTAAATAAGCGAATCGCTATTGTAAAACAGAATGCCGATAAAAAGGCCGTCTGAAAAAGATTTCGTGTATCTTTTTTCAGACGGCCTTTTTTTATTTATCCGGCAAGCAGATTAAGCTTTCTTTTTAAACACTGCATTCAGGATGCAGCCCAAAATAAAGCCAACTACTGCAGGCACTACCCAGCCCAAACCGATATCGTACAGCGGCAAAGCGTTGTTAATCGCAGCAGCTGTTTCATCACTAAAGCCGAATGCGGCTTTGTAGGCATCCAATACACCCACAATCAGGGTGAAGAAGATGGTGCAGATATACACAATACGGCCACCGCCGAACAGGTTATGCAAGAACGCCAGCAAAATAATCACCACGGTCAGCGGGTAAAGCAGCATCAACACCGGAATCGAGAAGCTGATGATACCGGCCAAACCTTTGTTGGCAAAACCCATCGATACCAAAGTGAAAATGGTCACAAATGTTTTGTAAGAAATACCCGGGCACAAGCGGTTGAAGAATTCCGCATTGGCTACGATCAAGCCGATTGCTGTACTCAAACACGCCAAGAATACAATCACGCTCAGCAAAATATTGCCGGCGTTGCCAAAATAAAATTGCGCAGTTTTCGACAACACTGCCGCACCGTTTTCCTGCATACCCAAACCGGCCACGCTGGTGGCACCCATGTAGCCAATCATCAGGTAAACCAAAGCCAAGCATGCCGCGGCAACCACACCAGCCACGGTGGTAGTGCGCAACAATTCTGCGCGGTTGTCCACGCCCATGGCGCGTACGGCATCAATCACAATGATGGCGAATACCAACGATGCCAGCGCATCCATGGTGCCGTAGCCTTCCAAAATACCTTTAGCAAACGGACGAATGGCAAAATCACCTTGTGGCGCAGTCAGCGCACCCATCGGGTTCATCGCGGCATAGCCCATCAAAATGGCAATGGTCACCAACAACGCAGGTGTCAAAATTTTACCGATACGGCCGACCAGTTTGCCCGGCGACAACGACAGCCAATAAGCCACGCCGAAAAAGAATAAACTAAACAATGCCAAAGCCAGCGTTTTGTTTTCTTCGCTGATATAAGGCACCACACCGATTTCAAACGATACCGTTGCCGTGCGCGGCGTGGCAAACAAAGGACCAATCGCCAAATACAGCGCTGAAGCAAACAAAATACCATATAAAGGGGTCACGCGTGAGGCCAATACCTGCACGTCGCGCGAGTTGGAATAACCAATCGCAATCACACCCAATAAAGGCAAACCGGCACCGGTCAGCAAAAAGCCGAGCATGGCCGAAAACCAATTTTCACCGGCCTGTTGTCCCAAAAATGCAGGGAAAATCAAATTACCGGCACCAAAAAACAAAGCAAACAGCATCAGGCCGACAGCCCAGAGCGATGCCTTTTGATTTCCTGAAGAATTCATGTGTACCACCTGTTTTTCTTATCTGTACAATCAAATATCATGCGCTATTTCGGTTTGACACCGCCACAGACATGACCAATTCAAGCTTTACTTTTACTAAGCAAAAACCAACATCAGCCGCTTGAAAATGCCAATGGGCGCACCATAAAATGTAAAGTAGGTGTCAAGAATAGTCAAATTTTCCAAAATCAGCAACTTATTTTTAATGATTTTCAAATATTTCTCGCCGAGCGGTAAACTGAAACCACACCGCTTTGCGTGCTTTAGATGAATCGTTTTTCTTCTATACAATGAAAAGGCCGTCTGAAAAATTCAGACGGCCTTGATGTATTTTATAAAATTAGGCTTGAATGTTGATGCCTGCAGTCACCGTAGTTTGGGCAGATGTACCGGCATTCAGGAATGAAGCAGCCAAATCGCTGCAACACCCACAGCAAGTGGCTACGCCCAATTGGTCTTGCAAATCGCTCATGGTCGCGGCACCTGCGGCAACAGATTCTTTGATGTCGCGGTCAGTAATGGCGTTACAAATGCATACAAACATGTGAGTGCTCCTGATTCCATCTCATAATGAGATTTAGTTTTATTCTTAAACGTAAATATAAATAAAAACTGTTCCTATTGCAATCGGTTGTTTGCACAAAATCGTTGGAATTTTTTTATTAAACTTCCAATCTTGATAAAATTAGTCAAATATTAAATAACCATCTGTTTTCAATACAAAAAGGCCGTCTGAAAACATGATTTGCTTTCAGACGGCCTAAGATCTTTTAATTGTCTATAGATTAAGCTAACACACCCAAAATCACGCTACCTGCTTTAAACACCGCTGTGGCGTATTGCCCCGGGTGCAAATCAAGCTGTTCGGTGCTTTGCACGGTAACGCCCGCATGAATATGGATATTGCTGCCCAAATCCAAGGTCACAATCGAATTGACTGCGCCACGTTCGACATGTGCGATGACACCTTTGAGCTGGTTGCGGGCGGAAAGTTTGATGTGGTCTAAATCGGTGGCGATGATGATGTTGGTGGATTTAATCAAGGCAATCACCGTATCGCCCTCTTTCAAACCCAATTCAGCGCAGCTTTCGCTGGTGATGGTGGCGACCACTTCATGATTGCTCGGCAAAGTCAGCACCACTTGGCTGTGAATGCCGCTGGTTTGAATGCTTTTAACAATGCCTGCGAATTGGTTGCGTGCGCTGGTTTTCATGATGTTCTCTTTATGTTCAGACGGCCTATCCTGATAAAAGGCCGTCTGAAAGTCAGTTTCTCGGATGATGTTGCTCGACCACGCTTTTTAAACGCTGGTTGGCAACATGGGTGTAAATCTGTGTGGTGCTGATGTCGGCATGCCCCAATAAGGTTTGCACTACACGCAAATCGGCGCCGTGATTGACCAAATGTGTGGCGAAAGCATGGCGTAAACCGTGCGGGCTTAAGGCGGTAATCCCTGCCATCTCGGCATATTCTTTCACAATCATCCACGCCAGTTGGCGCGAAATGCCGACCCGCTTTTGGCTGACGAACAGTTCGTCACACATTTTGTCTTTCAGTAACAACGGGCGCGATTCCTGCACATAGCGTTCAATCCAATATACGGCCTCACCGCCCAAAGGCACGATACGCTGCTTGTCGCCCTTGCCGATGGTTCGAATCCAACCTTTATTTAAATCAATATCGCCCAATTGCAATTTCACGGCTTCAGTCACACGCAAACCGGTGGCATACATCACTTCCAGCAAGGCTTTATCACGCAAACCGTGCGGCGTGTCAGTATCGGGCGCGCTCAAGAACCGATCGATTTGGCTTTCGGTAATCAGCTTCGGCAATTTTTGTGCCTGCTTTGGTGCTTTTAAAAAAGTGGTGGGATTGTCATGGCGCTGCTCGGTTTCTTCCAGCCACGCATACAGCCTTTTACACGCAGATAATGAGCGCGCTTGCGAACTTGGCTTTTCTGCGGCATCGTACACCACATCCGCCAAATCTTCACGCGCCGCATTCAGCCAGTCAAGATTTTTCTGGCTTAAACGTGCCGCCACTTTTTCCAAATCACGACGATAGCTTTGCAGGGTGTTTTGACTAAGGCGGTGATTGAGCCAGAGGTGCTCTAAAAGCTTGTCGATTAAGGTATTCATAAGAATTTAATATTGAGGCCGTCTGAATATGGTTTTCAGACGGCCTGAAACTTTTAAAGCTATTTCTCGCTCACCGTTTCCAACACTTCTTGCGCATGTCCGGCCACTTTGACCTTGCGCCATTCGTGTTCGATTTCGCCAGACTTGTTCAACACAAAGGTGCTGCGCTCGATGCCCAACGATTCTTTGCCGTAAAGCTTTTTCAGCTTGATGACGTCAAACATTTTGCACACGGTTTCGTCTTTGTCGCTCAAGAGCTCAAATTGAAAGCCTTGTTTGGCGCAGAAATTTTGGTGCGCTTTCACACCGTCGCGCGAAATGCCGACCACGGTGTAGCCCAATGCTTTGAATTGTTCCAAGCGGGCATTGAAATCCAAGCCTTCGGTGGTACAGCCGGGGGTGCTGTCTTTCGGGTAGAAATACACAATCAAAGGCAGGTGTTCGGCAGAGTGGAAATCTTCACCGCTGCTGGATGGAAGGGTAAATTCGTATGTTGACATAATCAATTCCGTTTCAGACGGCCTATCAGGCTATTTTTCACTCAAATTCAGATAATTGCGACTGCCCTGCAAATCGCTCATCGCACGCAGCAGCAAATCAAAATGCTCGTCGTTGCCGTTAACGTCCAACTCGTCGGCATTCACAATCAGCAAAGGCGCGTTTTGATAAAGGTGGAAAAAGCGGCTGTATTCTTCGTGAATACGGTTGAGATAGCCGGCCGGAAACAGGTTGACCACACCATCGCCGCGTTTTTGCAAGCGTTTGCGGTTGGTATCGGCGGCGGTTTGCAGATAAATCACCAAATCCGGCACAGGATATTGCGGCATGGCGCGGCGTTTTAACTCCCAAAACAGGGTTTGTTCTTTATCGTTCAGCACCACCGGCACGAAAATTTGGTCTTTTTCCAATAAGAAATCGGCCACAATCACGCTGCCTTTTTCTTCTTCGGCATTAATCACGTCCACGCTGTCGGCTCGGCGCATCAAGAAAAACAGTTCGGTTGCCAAACCGTGATTATTGGCATTGGCATAAAATTGCGCTAGAAAAGGATTTTGGTCGGCATTTTCGGTCAAATGCAGTGCATTAAATTGAGCGGCCAAGCGGCGGCTCAATTCTGATTTGCCGCTACCAATCGCACCCTCAACCGCAATATAACGATAGTTCATGTTGATTTCCTACTCTGTCTTTTTATTGTCAGGCCGTATTTTATCAGACCCTGCAATGCTGAACAGTATCAAAATGCCGTCTGAAAGCTTTTCAAACTTTCAGACGGCCTATTTATTATTCCGCTTCACTCAATAAGCGAATACCATCATCGCCTAATCGAGCGACAATATCGGCAGCATTACCGTGTTGGCCCAATTTGAAATCCGGCAGAATTTCGGCCAATGGTTTCATCACAAAGCTGCGCTCATGCGCACGCGGATGCGGTAAGCTTAAATGCGGATCATCACTGCTTTGATGATCATAATCGATGATGTCTAAATCCAAGGTGCGCGGTGCATTGCGGAATGTGCGTTCGCGACCAAAATCGGCTTCGATTCGGTTCAACACCGCCAACAAAGCCACATCGCTCAAATCAGTGGATACGGCACACACGGCATTCACAAAATCCGGCTGGTCATCATAACCAACGGGCGCGGTGATGTAGAGTGACGACGTGTGTTCAAGCTTAATTTGTGGATGGGCGGCAACCGCTGCCAATGCCGCACGGATTTGCTGGGCTGGGTTCTGTAGATTGCTGCCCAGCGCAATAATGGCAGATTTTCGGTTTAACATGGTTCAGACGGCCTTAGAAATAAGGTTTGAATAAAGCCATGTACACAATCGTCGCCACACACGCCATGGCGCACAAATAAGTCACATAGAATTTGTTTGAACGCGGTGCAGAACGCATCATCGCCACGCCAAAACCAATATATACCAACAATAAAACGATTTTCACTGCCAACCAAGGCGCATTAAACGGGGTGAAATGGGTCAATTTCATCAGCCACAAGCCGGTAAACAACAACATGGTGTCGTTTAAGTGTGGCAAGGCTTTCAGCAGGCCACCCAAAGGTTTTTGCGGGTTTTTCCACAACAAGAAAAAACGCAGGTTAAACAATAAAATTGTAATCGCCACAAAAAGCATGTGGCTGTGTTTGACAATTAAATATTGCATGGCAGTGATGATGGTTGGTTTAAGAATGCCGCTATTTTACCCTAAACATTCATTTCTGACGTAACTTTTGTATCGCCAACACATAAGGCGGATGGTTTTGACGGTTGATAAAATGGTATTTCAACACAGCAAATTCTTGCTGTGGCAAAGATTGCGCCCATGCTTCAATGGCTGCTGCTTCCACACACCCCGAATCATGGCCGGGGTATAACACTGTTACCACAATGCCATTGGGATTTAATAGTGATAACGTGCTGTTGAGCGCCGCAAGGCTGCTGTCGGCTGATGTGGTGATGTTTTTATCGCCCCCCGGAAGCCAGCCAAAATTAAACACTGCCGCATCCAAGCCTTGTCGGATATGACGTTCAATATATTGATGACTGTCGTGAACCAAATTCACGCGGCTCAGCAGGTTTTCCGCCATCAATCTGGCTTTGGTCTGCTCAATGGCTTGCTGTTGCACGTCAAACGCCCACACTTTGCCGCGATAACCTACGGCTTCGGCCAAAAAAACCGTATCGTGACCGTTACCAGCCGTGCCGTCTAAGGCCGTGTCGCCATTGTTTAAATGTTGGGTTAATAGTTGATGGGTAAAAGGAAGAATATTCTGAATTGACATCACATTCTCTTGGTATGACTTAAAAGGCCGTCTGAAAATAAAAATACCTTACCGTTATCGGTAAGGTATTAAAATAATGACCTGCATTATTCTGCTGACTGTGTTTCCACTTGCACCGGCGCAGCTGCTTGTGCTTGGGCAGCCGGTTTGTTTTCGTGCTGCAAACTTACCGCACGAGCCGGAACGATGGTTGAAATAGCATGTTTGTAAACCATCTGGGTCACTGAAGTATTACGCAGCAGAACAACGTATTGGTCGAATGATTCAACTTGGCCTTGCAGCTTAATGCCGTTAACCAAGTAAATCGAAACCGGTACGTGCTCTTTACGCAACGCATTCAAAAAAGGATCTTGTAACATTTGTCCTTTAGCTGTCATATTCTTTACTCCGTTATTATGATTTTAAGGAAAGCCGTGAATAGCTTTATGGGTGATTGTAGCCTTGAATGTCGATTTTTACCAACAATTTTGGGTAAGAATATGCAAACTTTTTAACATGGTTTAGTTATTGCCCCCGCTTGATTTAGCTGATATTCGGCGCTGATTTGTTTAGATATTTACTCTATTTACGCTTATCTCTTTCTTCTTTTTCAGTTTTATTTCCTATCCGGCATGTTTCACGACTGACTTACTCAACGCATATCAAAAAAAACCGGAAAACGAATTTGACTATCGCTTTCCGGTTTGGCTTTATTTGCTGTGCTGTTTTTTCACGCTGACTTGGCGTTTCTTCGCTTTACCGCCGCTGTTGCGCACTTTTTCATCTTTGCGCTCTTCACGTTTGGCAATGCGATTACTGTAAGCCGCGCGGCGCAACGGTTTTTTCTTCGGCTTGTCTTCTTTTTCTTCGTAAGGGTTTTCCGAAACATTATATTGAATGCGCAACGGTGTGCCTTGAAGATTGAAGGCTTTGCGGAAAGTTTGCGTCAGATAGCGCGTGTAGCTGTCGGAAATCGCGTGCAGCGAATTGCCGTGCACCACAATCACCGGCGGATTCATGCCGCCTTGGTGGGCATAACGCATTTTCGGACGGGTCAAGCCTGAACGCGGTGGTTGCTGGCGTTCGATGGCCGTCTGAAGCACACGGGTGATTTTCGGCGTCGGCATTTTAATCATGGCTGCGTCATAGGCCGCCTGAATGCTGTCGAACAAACCGTCAATGCCGCGTTCTTTCAAAGCGGAAATAAAATGGAATTTGGCAAAATCCAAGAAATACAATTTACGGTTGATGTCGCGCTTCACTTGCTCACGGCGCTCTTCGCTGATGCCGTCCCATTTATTGACCGCCACAACCAAAGCACGACCTGCTTCCAAAGCGAAACCGGCAATCGTGGCATCTTGATCGGCGATGTCTTGCTGCGCGTCCAATACCAATACCGCCACATTGGCCGCCTCAATCGCCTGCATGGCTTTGATTACCGAGAATTTTTCCACCACTTCATCTACTTTGCCACGACGACGCACACCGGCGGTATCGATGATGGTAAACGGTTTGCCTTCACGCTCGAAATCGATGTGGATACTGTCACGCGTGGTGCCGGCCATGTCAAACGCAATCACGCGCTCTTCGCCCAAAATAGCATTCACCAAAGTCGATTTGCCGACATTCGGACGGCCAATCACGGCAAAAACAGGATGCTTGGCGGTTTCCTCCTCTTCTTCCGGCTCTGGGAACTCGGCCAGAATATCTTCCATCAGGTAATACACACCATCGCCATGCGCACCGGAAATCACATACGGCTCGCCCAAGGCCAGCTCAAAAAATTCGGCAGACAATACTGCCTGATTGCCACCCTCACCCTTGTTCACGGCCAAATACACCGGACGCGGGCTTTGGCGTAAGCGATCGGCAATGATTTTGTCTTGCGGGGTTAAACCGGTGCGGGCATCGACCAGAAATACCACTGCATCGGCTTCATCCACCGCTTGCAGGGTTTGGCGTGCCATTTCATGCAGGATGCCGCTATCGACCACCGGCTCGAAACCGCCGGTATCAATCACCAAATAAGGCTTGCTGCCGACTTTGCCGTGACCGTAATGGCGGTCGCGCGTTAAGCCGGGCAAGTCGTGTACCAACGCATCTTTAGTGCGCGTTAGTCGGTTGAATAAGGTGGATTTGCCGACATTCGGCCGTCCCACCAATGCAATTGTTGGTTTCATTTTTTCACTTTCCTTTTTCAGACGGCCTATATTTACAGGCCGTCTGAAAACACATAACGGCTTGCCGGACACAACACCCGACAAGCCTGCTGTTTGCTCTTAAATCTGCATAACCGTATTTAATCACTCGGCACCATTATGCAAGATTGGTAAAACCATCTATCTTTCAGACGGCCTTATTTTTGCGAATCCAATTTCATTTGAACCAATTCGCGACCCACCGAATCTTTCGGCAATTTAGCCAATGCCTGCTCATAGCTGGCAGCTGCTTCTTTGGCTTTGTTTTGCGCCACGAAAACATCGCCTTTGGTTTCCAGCAGCAAGGCTTCGTAATCGGCCTCTACTTTGGTATCCAACGCCACTAAAGCTTCATCGTATTTCTTTTGCTGCAATTTCACCACGGCCAAACGTTGCGCCGCCAAGGCTTGAACCAAAGGCTCTTTTTGGTTTTTCAACACCCAATTCAGATGGCCTGAAGCCACATCGTAACGACCGGCATCAAACTCAGTCGCCGCCACCATCAAGGTTGCTTGTGCCGCCGGAATGGTTTCGGCAAAGTTTTGCTGCAGATTTTGTAAATCGGCATTAATGGCTTTTGAATCACCTTGGTTTTGTGCTTTTTCAACCAATTGCGCCAATACATCAGCTGCTTCTTGGCTTTTTTTCACCAAATGGCTTTGGTACATGGTATAACCCAAATAGCCCAATGCAGCCAGCATCAGTAAGGCAAACAGCCAGCGGCCGGTGCTTTTCCAAAAGTATTTGAAATTATCTAACTCTTGTTGTTCTTCCAAATGAGCTGCCATTTATGCGTTCTTCCATTGTTGTAAAGTGTTGATTAAATCAGCGGCGGCCACGGTAATTTGGCCTTTTTCGCCCTGCATGTCTTTCAGCGTCACTTTGCCTTCGGCCAATTCGTCTTGCGCCACAATCAGGGCAAAATGTGCGCCACTGCCGTCGGCTTTTTTCATTTGCGCTTTCAGGCTTTGATAACCGGAATGCTGCAACACATTAAACCCTTCGGCACGCAAGGCTTGGGCATATTGCATCACCTGCAAAGCGGCACCTTCACCTTGATGCATGGCATACACATCAGGCGCAGCATTGGCTTGCAAGGTGCCGTATTCGTGTACCAGCAACAATAAACGCTCAATGCCCATGGCAAAACCAATCGAAGCAGCCGGTTTACCACCCAATTCTTCAATCAAACCATCGTAACGGCCACCGCCGCATACAGTCGCTTGTGCGCCCAGTTTGTCTGTCGTCCATTCAAACACGGTTTGGTTGTAATAATCCAAGCCGCGCACCAAACGCGGATTTTCGGTGTATTGAATATTCAAACCATCCAGCATGGCTTTGAAGCGGCTGTAATGCGTGCGCGATTCTCCGCCCAGATAATCCACCAAGCGCGGCGCAGCGTTACAAATTTCCTGTAATTCCGGATTTTTGGTATCCAATACACGCAGCGGGTTGGTTTTCAGACGGCGTTTGCTATCTTCATCCAATTGCGCTTCATATTCGGTCAGATACGCCACCAATGCGGCACGATGGGCGGCGCGTTCTTCGCGATTACCCAAGCTGTTAATTTCCAGCGTCAAATAATCACTAATGCCCAATTTTTTCCATAAATCGGCCGACATGGCGATGATTTCGGCATCAATGTCAGGACCTTCAAAACCCAAAGCCTCAATACCCACTTGGTGAAACTGGCGGTAACGGCCTTTTTGCGGGCGTTCGCGGCGGAACATCGGCCCCATGTACCATAATTTCTGTGGGCTGTTGTACAAAAGATTATGCTCAACCACTGCGCGCAAGCATGAAGCCGTGCCTTCTGGGCGCAGGCTCAAGCTCAGTGAATCGTTAGAATCGGAAAAGGTGTACATTTCCTTGCCGACCACATCGGTTTCTTCGCCGATAGAGCGCACAAACAAACCGGTTTGCTCCACAATCGGTGTGCGAATTTGCTGATAGCCGTAAGTGCGCGCCCACTGGCTGACCATGTCTTCAAAAGCCTGCCAAAAAGCAGCGGTGAGTTTGAAATCTTTTTGTTCGACAGGTAAAAGGTCATTCATACCTTTTACGGATTGGATTTTTTGTGCCATTTCAAATCAGGATGCTTAAATCAAATAGTCGGTAATTATAGCTTATTTTTAGCGGATTGTGTTCTCAGACGGCATCTTCCTTACGGTAAGGCTGTCTGAAAATCATTTCAATGCCAAGAAGGCTTCGGGTAAAATACGCGGTATGAATACACGCATCAATCCCCTGCCGCTGCTTGACGGCGTAAAGCCCAGCTATCTGGTGTTGCCGCACGACAAATCGTTTTACGGCTTACCGCTTTTGCATTTCTTATGCGCCCGTTTTCCGTTTGTTGATGACACCAATTGGCGCAAACGCTTAAACAGCGGATTTGTGGTCGATTCAGACGGCATGGCTTTGAATGCGGATACAATATTTCAACCCGGGCAAACGATTTATTATTATCGCGAAATCAGCCGTGAAGACGAACCGCGCATCCCGTTTGACGAAAAAATTCTGCATATTGACGAGCATTTGATCGTGGTGGACAAGCCGCATTTCCTGCCGGTGATTCCCAGTGGCCGTTTTCTGCACGAAACCTTGCTCACTCGCTTGCGCCTACACCCCGATTTGCAACACCTAAACGTGGAGCACATCACCCCGATTCACCGCTTAGACAAAGACACGGCAGGCGTGATGCTGTTGTCGCACAATCCGGCCAGCCGCCGCGATTATCAGACCATGTTCCAAGATAAAACGGTGCGCAAAACCTACGAAGCGGTTGCCCCCACGCGCACGGATTTGGTTTACCCTTATTCGATACAATCGCGGCTGGTGCGTGGGGATCAATTTTATTTGACGAAAGAAGTTGATGGCGAGCCGAATGCCTTTACCACCATCGAATTGGTTGAAAACCGTGGCGAAACCAGCCTTTACCGCTTGCAGCCGATTACCGGCAAAAAACACCAACTTCGAGTGCACATGATGAGTTTGGGCATGCCGCTGTTAAACGATGCGCTTTATCCTGTTGCGCTGGCGGTTGGCGATGAAAATTATGAAAAGCCGTTAAAACTATTGGCAAAAATCATTGAGTTTAGCGACCCTATTAGTGGCGATATTCGCAAATTTGAAAGCATGCAGAAGCTATAAAATAAAGGCCGTCTGAAATATTGCTTTTCAGACGGCCTTTATTTGAATATTAAGAATTAAGCATTTTTAATCGGAATCACACGCGGCTGAACGCGTTTGGCACCGCCTTCACGGTAATTCTCTTTCACATACTCTTCGACAATCAGCAAGAATTCTTGTGCAATGTTGTCGCCTTTTAAGGTGACTTTGCGTTCGCCATCAACATAAACCGGCGCAACAGGGGTTTCACCCGTACCCGGCAGGCTGATGCCGATGTCGGCCAATTTACTCTCGCCGGGTCCGTTCACCACGCAGCCCATTACGGCCACATTTAAGGATTCCACACCCGGATAAACCGTACGCCACACGTTCATCTTTTGACGCAGATAATTTTGCACATCTTGTGCCAATTCTTGGAATACCGTGCTGGTGGTGCGACCGCAACCCGGACAAGCCGTGACCATTGGGGTAAACGAACGCAAGCCCATGGTTTGCAAAATTTCTTGTCCGACAATCACTTCTTGCGTGCGCGAGCTACCCGGTTCCGGTGTTAATGATATGCGAATGGTGTCGCCAATGCCTTCTTGCAGCAACACGGCCAGCGCCGCCGTAGACGCTACAATGCCTTTGCTACCCATACCGGCTTCGGTCAAACCCAAATGCAGCGGATATTGGCAGCGGCTGCCCAACTCACGATACACTTGAATCAAATCCTGCACCGCGCTGACCTTACACGACAAAATGATTTTATCTTCCGGCAAGCCCAAGCTCACCGCTTTTTCAGCCGACTCTAAAGCAGAAACGATCAAGGCTTCTTTCATCACTTCTTCCGGCGGCAGCGGCGTAGCCGAAGCCATGTTGGCATCCATCATGCGCTTGGCCAAACTTTGATCTAAAGAACCCCAGTTCACGCCGATGCGCACGGCTTTGTTGTTTTCAGCCGCGGTGCGAATCATGTAGGCAAATTTTTCATCGCCTTTTGCACCCTTGCCGACATTGCCCGGATTGATGCGGTATTTGGCCAATGCTTTGCCGCACTCGGGATATTCGGCCAACAAGCGTTCACCGTTGAAATGGAAATCACCTACTAACGGTGTGTTGTAGCCCATATCATCTAAGCGCTGACGGATTTCAGCCACTTTGGAGGCTGCTTCAGGGCTGTTGACGGTAATCCGCACCATTTCCGAACCGGCATCGCTCAACTCTTTAACTTGTAAAGCGGTGCCTTCCGCATCAGCGGTGTCGGTGTTGGTCATGGATTGCACCACCACCGGTGCGCTGGAGCCAACGGTAATATGATCAATTTGGACTTGATGTGTTTGGCGGCGTTTGAGTGTGTTCATGTTTATTTTTTTCCTGCAATAAAGGTGGCAGACTGTTTGCCCGGGGCACGGTAATCAACCGGACGAATGCTGGTGCCGCCATAATTGGCTTCGGCACCAGCCGCGATACCGACCCATACTTCATACGGCGCACCGCCTTTGAAGCGGCGCTCACTGCCGGCCGGAATGATATTGCTGAACACCATTTTGCCATCTTTATCATGAATAATCAGATTACTGCGGTATTGTACTTTCACCCACAATTCATCGGCAGCCACTTCGACTTTCGACTCGGAAGCCGCAGAAGCGGCGACATCTGAAGCAGCAGAAGCAGCCGCAATCACTTGTGTGCCTTGCTCGGTCATTTTCGATACTTCAACATTGCTGGCTTTTAAAGCCGGCGCTTGCAAGCTGTTTTGCACGGCACTGCTGTCTTGTGCGTATTGTTGGCTACTTTCTAAATTCGACTTGTTTTGCCATAAATAAATACCGCCCACAATCAAAGCCAATGCCGCCACGCCCAAAATCCATTTTGGGAAACCGTTTTTCTCGACACTTTGGTAATTAAAACCGGCATCTTTTTCGCGATTAACCGCATACACATGATCAGCAGTTTGCGGCACAACGGTTTTCAGACGGCCTGCAATTTGCTGTTCATCCATTTTCAACAAACGCGCGTATGAACGCAGAAAGCCAGTGGCAAATACCAAACCTGAAAAGCTGGAATAATCGCCTTTTTCCAAATCTTGAATTTGCTCAACCGATAATTTCAGACGGCCTGCAATATCGCTGATGTCAATGCCTTGCTTTTCACGTAATTGGCGCAATTCATTGCCCAATGCTTTTGCTGCTTCGATGTTGTGTGCTGTTTTTTGTTGATTGTCCATGTATTATCGACCTGTCGTCACTGCCTGTAGTTCTTCGGAATAAGGGAAATTGGCTCTTAACTGCGCTTCGTATTCATAAGCGGCTTGGGTGTTACCCAGCGCATTAGCCAAGCGCCAACCTAACAGCAAATCATCTGCCTGCAATACGTCAACCTTGCTTTGGTATTGGCGGAAGTAATAATCGGCATCGTTCAGACTGCCTGCCAACATTTTGGTGCGTGCCAATTCTTTGAATGCGGGCGGAAATTGCGGCGCAGCAGCCAAAGCGCGCTCTAAATATGCTTCAGCCAATGAGAATTGACCCATTTTTGCGCTACAAATGCCTTTGTTTAAATTCGCCACATACGGGCTGGGATACGTCGGATCCGACAGCGCTTTGTCGAAATACTGAATCGATTCAGCCGGATTATTCATGTGGCTGCACACAAACCAGCCGTAGTTATTATTGATTTCCGCGCTATCCGGTTTCAACGACAAGGCTTTCAAAAAGCTTTCTTGCGCTTTGTCTTGTACCTTCAAGTATTGGTAAATCTGCGCACGCACCAACCAAGCCACTTCGTTTTTACCATTAGAATTTAAGGCATCTTCAATCGCCTGCGTTGCCTGACGGTAATCCTGAACGCGCATGTATTCCAAAGCCAATTGCGTTTTGATATTGGATACCTGCTCTGCACGTTCGCGTGGGCTTGGGCCTGACGAACCGGCACACGCTGCCAATGTTAAGGTCACAATTAAAGACGATAAAATATTTAATTTCATGGCTTAACCCTGTTGCTCAACCAAAATTTGCTGCCATTTTTGCTGACGCTTGGTTTTATCCTGAACCTGACCTGCCAACTGGCCACACGCCGCATCAATATCATCGCCGCGTGTTTTACGCACTGTCACCACATGGCCGGCCTGCTGCAAAATATCGCGGAACACACGAATATTTTCATTTGAAGAACGGTCGTAACCAGAATTCGGGAACGGATTAAACGGAATCAGATTGAATTTACATGGCACATCTTTCACCAATTCAATCAACTCACGCGCGTGTTGCGGTTTATCGTTAATGCCATCCAGCATCACATATTCAAAAGTAATGAAGTCGCGCGGCGCTTTCACCAGATAACGCTGACATGCAGCCATCAATTCTTTCAGCGGATATTTTTTGTTCAACGGCACAATCTCATCGCGCACGGCATCATTAGACGCGTGCAACGATACCGCCAAAGCAACCGGCATGGCGTCGCGCAAGCGATCCATCTGCGGCACCATGCCAGAAGTCGAAACGGTTACACGGCGGCGGCTCAAGCCATAACCATGATCGTCAAGCATAATGCTCAAAGCGGTGACTACGTTATCGAAGTTGGCCATCGGCTCGCCCATGCCCATCATCACCACATTGGAAATCACGCGCTCGTTTTTCGGCGTGACACCCATCGCTTTGTTTGCCCACCACAATTGGCCGATGATTTCGGCAGCGGTCAAGTTGCGGTTGAAGCCTTGGCGACCGGTAGAACAAAACGTGCATTCCAATGCACAGCCCACTTGCGATGAGATACACAATGTGCCGCGTTCGGCTTCGGGGATAAACACCGTTTCCACGCCGTTGCCGGTGCCGACATCCAGCAACCATTTGCGTGTGCCATCGGTCGATTCTTGCGACGTCATCAATTGCGGGATGCCAACAGTAGCTTGTTCGTTTAATTTTTGGCGCAACGATTTGGCCAAATCGGTCATTTCATCAAATTCAGAGGCACCCGATTGGTGAATCCAACGCATCACCTGCTTAGCGCGAAATGGTTTTTCACCCATCGCGGCGAAGTGTTCGGTCAAGCCTTGTAAATCAAAATTCAGTAGATTGGTTTTCATGTATTCTTAAACTATGAGAAGCTGTTAAATTAAAATTATATAGAACGGCAAGATACAGCTTTAATTTAAAAGCTTGTTATTTTGTTATTTTCAGACGGCCTACCTTTGATAAAAGGCCGTCTGAAACCTATCCGACAAAGTCTTTTAGCCGTCTGCCTGTTTTCCTGAATACAAGTTGCATTCAGAAAATCATTCAGACGGCCTCAAATAAATCGACAATGCGTCAATTAACGAGGGCAGATTTCGCTATCATTAAAGAAGTAAGCGATTTCGATGGCAGCGTTTTCCAAGCTGTCAGAACCGTGTACGGCATTCGCGTCGATAGATTCAGCAAAGTCAGCACGGATGGTGCCAGCAGCGGCTTCTTTAGGATTGGTCGCACCCATCAGCTCGCGGTTTTTCGCCACGGCATTTTCGCCTTCCAACACTTGAATCATCACTGGGCCACTGGTCATGAATTTAACCAGATCAGCAAAGAAAGGACGCTCTTTGTGCACTGCGTAGAAACCTTCGGCTTCTTCTTGGCTCAGGTGTTTCATTTTTGCGGCAACAATTTTCAAGCCGTTGCTTTCAAAACGGTCATAAATTTTACCAATAACATTTTTGCCTACGGCATCCGGTTTTACGATAGAGATGGTGCGTTCAATAGCCATGTCATGTCCTTATATTTATTGCATTTTGCAATAGGGTTTTTCAAAATTCGACGAAGCTTTATTTTACCAAACTTCATTTGCTTTTGGTAAAAAGCAGCTTCGACCGGTCAAAAAAATGATGCTTATTTTTTCTTACCCAGCGTCAAATGCGGCTGCTCTAAATACACTTCAGACTGCATCTCCACCATACGGCTGGCGGTACGGGTAAATTCTGCGGCAAAATCGCCTTCAACATAAATATCGTTCACATCGACTGCACTGGTGGCGCACAATTTCACGCGGAAATCATACAAAACGTCAATCAGCCACGTCAGACGGCGCGCTTCGGCTTTTTCCAGCGGGGTCAAACGCTCTAAGCCGGACACAAACACAATTTCGTAATTCTCCGCCAAATACAGATAATCCGCTTGTGAGCGCGGACCAAAGCACAAGGCACGGAAATCAAACCAAATGGCTTTGTCTGATTTGGCTTTATGCGGAATTTCACGGTCGTGAATGATGCTGATACCCGGATTCAATTCCGATGTATGCGCCATTTCTTTAAACAATTCGGCCAGTTTGTTTTCATTTTCTTCATTGCTCGGCACAAAGAAAATTTCAGCCGGCTTCAAAGTGCGCAAGCGGTAATCTTCGCCGCCATCCACGTTCAACACCGTCAGGCTGGACTCAATCAAAGCAATGGTTGGCAAGAAACTGCTGCGGTTTTGCCCTTGCGGATACAGTTCAGACGGCGCATAGTTGGAAGTTGCCACCAACACCACACCTTCATTTAACAAATTTTCCAACAGGCGGCCAAGAATCATGGCATCGGCAATGTCGCTGACGTGAAATTCGTCAAAACACAAAACGCGTGTTTCTTGAGAAATCTCGGAAGCCACGGCTTTCAATGGATTCGCTTCGCTTTTCAAGCCTTTCAAGCGCTGGTGAATTTCCGCCATAAAGGCATGGAAGTGAACACGACGTTTGCGTTTATATGGTAGGCAGCCGAAAAAAGCATCCATCAGAAAGCTTTTACCACGGCCTACACCGCCATAAAAATACAAACCTTTCGGCACTTGCGGCGAACGCAGACTGCGGCCTAAAAAACGGTTGCGCTTGCGTTTGAACATCATCAATTCAGTCCACAAACGATCTAAATGCTCAATGGCAACGGCCTGCGCTTCATCACGGATAAAATTAGGCTGCTGAGCAGCGGCCTGATACCACGTCAACGGACTGTGGTTTTCAAAACTTGGCGGGACAAACAGATTTTCTCTATCACTCATTACCGAACCTTATTATTTATTAATTCTAACTGAATGGCAGCCATTATAAATGATTTCAGACGGCCTCCAAGCATTTATCGTATGAAACTTCTTTATTGCTTGAATTTATAAGAGAAAACGCCGCATTTCTGCGGCGTTTGTTTACTCAGGTTTTTAGTTGGCGTTCTCTTGCAGAGCCAAGTCCACACGTTCGCGCAATTCTTTACCTGGCTTGAAATGTGGAACATGCTTTTCAGGCACTTCCACACGCTCGCCGGTTTTCGGGTTGCGACCCACGCGGGCTGGACGGTGATTCAAGTCAAAGCTGCCGAAACCACGGATTTCAATACGTTGGCCGCGAGCCAGCGAACGGGTCATGGTATCTACCAAAACTTTCACGCTATACTCAACGTCTTTAGCCATCAATTGATTTCCGTTTTTCTCGGCAAAAACCTCTGCCAAACGAACCATTAATTCAGACTTAGTCATTGTCTGTAACCTTATTCTTCACCAGACAATTTGGCTTTCAGCAAATCACCCAAGCTGGTGGTACCGGCATTGGCAGTTGCTGCAGAATTTACTGAGTTCAAAGCGTCACGGTTTTCTTTAGCGTCTTTGGCTTTTACAGACAAGCGGATGCTGCGGTTTTTGCGGCCAACAGTTGCAATCACGGCTTCAACTTCGTCGCCTTCTTTCACAACATTGCGCAAGTCTTCAACACGCTCGCTAGACCATTCAGCTGCTGGCAAGTAAGCTTCTACTTCGTCAGACAAAGCCACTACAGCGCCTTTAGCGTCAACAGATTTCACAGTACCTTTAACCAAAGCACCTTTATCGTTTACGCTAACGAAGTTACCGAATGGGTCGCCTTCCAATTGTTTGATGCCCAAAGAGATGCGCTCTTTGTCCACATCGATGGCCAATACAACAGCTTCAACTTCTTCGCCTTTTTTGTATTTGCGAACGGCTTCTTCGCCAGATTCAGTCCAAGACAGGTCAGACAAGTGAACCAAACCGTCGATGCCACCAGGCAAGCCTACGAATACACCGAAGTCGGTAATCGATTTAACCGCACCAGACAATTTGTCGCCTTTGTTGTGGTTGGCAGCAAATTCTTCCCATGGGTTAGCTTGACATTGTTTCATGCCCAAAGAAATACGACGACGGTCTTCATCGATTTCCAAGATCATCACTTCTACTTCGTCGCCCAATTGAACCACTTTGCTTGGGTGTACGTTTTTGTTGGTCCAGTCCATTTCAGAAACGTGTACCAAACCTTCGATACCTTGTTCGATTTCAACGAATGCACCGTAGTCGGTCAAGTTAGACACTTTACCGAACAGGCGGGTACCTTGTGGGTAACGACGGGTCAGACCGCTCCATGGATCTTCGCCCAATTGTTTCATACCCAGAGAAACGCGTTGTTTGTCTTGGTCGAATTTCAATACTTTGGCTTCAACTTCTTGGCCGACTTCCAACACCTCGCTTGGGTGTTTCACACGGCGCCATGCCAAGTCGGTGATGTGCAGCAAACCGTCGATGCCGCCCAAGTCAACGAATGCACCGTAATCGGTGATGTTTTTAACGATACCTTTAACAACCGCACCTTCTTGCAGATTTTCCAGCAAGGCTTTGCGCTCTTCACCCAAAGTGGCTTCCAAAACGGCACGACGTGATACCACCACGTTGTTGCGTTTTTTGTCCAATTTGATAACTTTGAACTCGATCTCTTTGCCTTCAAAGTGTGAAGTGTCTTTAACTGGACGAACGTCAACCAAAGAACCCGGCAAGAATGCGCGGATGCTGTTGATCATCACAGTCAAACCACCTTTTACTTTGCCGTTGATCACGCCAGACAAGATGTCGCCGTTTTCCATTGCTTCTTCCAAAGCAATCCAGTCGGCAGCGCGTTTGGCTTTTTCGCGAGACAGTTTGGTTTCACCGAAGCCGTTTTCAACAGATTCGATGGTTACGGTAACGAAGTCACCAACTTTAACTTCAATTTCGCCTTGAGCGTTTTTGAATTCAGCTACATCAATCAGAGATTCTGATTTCAGACCTGCGTTAACGGTCACAAAGTTTTGGTCGATTGCCACTACTTCAGCGGTAATCACCTCACCTGGGTTCATCTCTTGCAGGGTGAAGCTTTCTTCCAATAACTGAGCAAAATTTTCCATAGACATAAATAACTCTTTTCGGTACACCGCCAAGGGGTGCGGGGTAAGTTAGACATCGCTCACCGCCCTTGGCACGGCAAGCGTCAAAATCAAATTGATTAAAATAAAAATGCTGCGGTAGAAATACTTTTACAGCCTTCTTATTTTAACCGACTATAATTTTTCAGACGGCCTTTTACGATAAAAAAGCCGTCTGAAATCAAGCAAAAGAATTATACAGCAATTTTCAGACTTTGCTATACCAATCAAGCACTTTTTTTACACTTTCTTCGATACCCAGCTCGGTCGTATCCAAAAGCTGCGCATCCGGCAATTGCTGCAACGGTGCAACAGCACGGCGGCGGTCAGCTTCGTCACGCGCTTCGATATCCGACAGAATGCGGTCAAATTCCACACCCTCACACGGCAAGCCGATTTGCTTGGCGCGGCGTTCGGCGCGCACTTGCGCGCTGGCAGTCAAAAACACCTTCAATGCCGCTTCAGGGAAAATCACGGAACCGATGTCACGACCATCGGCCACCAAGCCTTTATCGGTTAAGAAATCACGTTGGCGCTGCAACAAAGCGGTACGCACTTGCGGCAATTGCGCCACAGCAGATGCGCCCATACCGATGGCTTCGGTGCGGATTTGCTCGGAAACATCTTCACCATTGAGCAATACTTTTTGGCCGTCAAACTCAGCCGGCAAACGTTCCGCCAATTGGGCTACGCCGGCTTCATCCGTCCACTCGACATTTTCTTTTTGGGCATATAAAGCAGTCAGGCGGTAAAGCGCGCCCGAATCCAGATAATCAAAGCCCAAGGCAGCAGCTACGCGTGATGCAACTGTTCCTTTTCCTGAAGCACTCGGCCCATCAATGGCAATAACTTTTTGTTTTTCCGACATATCCGTTCTCTTTATCGTGTTGGGTTTGAAGGCAGCGCAAAGACCATCTGAACAACCATTGCGGCCGTTAGCGACATTATAAACAATCTCGACCGCAAATTCATGGTTTCAGACGGCCTTTGCATGCAAAGACGATACAAAAGCTACCAGAATCATCGTATAATCGCGCCCGATTGTTTCAAAATCATCACGGAATTTAACATGCAACAACTTAAACTTGCCATTTCCGGCGCACAAATTTTATTTGTCGCGTTCGGCGCAATGGTACTCGTCCCCCTTCTTACCGGCCTGAATCCCGCCCTAGCCTTGCTTGGCGCAGGTATCGGCACACTTTTATTTCAATTGCTCACCAAACGCAAAGTGCCGATTTTCTTAGGGTCTTCGTTTGCCTTCATTGCGCCGATTATTTATTCCATCGGCGAATGGGGCTTACCGTCAACCATGTTCGGCTTATTTGTCGCCGGTTTTATGTATTTCATTTTTGCCGCACTGATTCGCTGGCGTGGCTTGGAAGCGGTGCACAAATTATTGCCGCCTGTGGTGATTGGCCCGGTGATTATGGTGATCGGTTTATCTGTTGCCGCTGCTGCCAGCCAAATGGCCATGGGTCAATCCGGCGGTCAGCAAGTCATTGAATACAGCGATTCTTTGATTTTAGCCGGATTCACTTTTGCCGTGACCGTGGTCGTGTCGGTATTCGGCAGCAAAATGATGAAGCTGATTCCGATTTTAATCGGCGTGGCTTCGGGCTACATCTTGGCACTTATGATGGGCTTGGTTGATACTTCGCCGATTGCCGCCGCACCTTGGTTTGCTGTTCCTCACTTCGAAACACCCGAAGTCAACTGGCAAGCGGCTTTGTTTATGCTGCCCGTCGCCATTGCACCCGCCATCGAACACATCGGCGGCATCATGGCCATCGGCAACGTAACCGGCAAAGACTATGCCAAAGACCCGGGCTTGGATAAAACGCTGGCCGGCGACGGCTTGGGCGTGTGCGTGGCCGGCTTAATCGGCGGCCCGCCTGTGACCACTTACGGCGAAGTCACCGGCGCGGTAATGATCACCAAAAACAGTAACCCAAAAATCATGACTTGGGCAGCCATTTTCGCTATTTGCATGGCCTTTTTCGGTAAATTCAATGCATTTTTGGCATCGATCCCCTTGCCGGTAATGGGCGGCATTATGATTTTGCTGTTCGGCACCATCGCATCACTGGGCTTGAAAACGCTGATTGATGCCAAAGCGGACTTAATGCAGCCGAAAAACTTGGTGATTGTCAGCTCAGTACTCACTACCGGCGTGGGCGGCATGATTATCAAGTTTGGCACTCTCAGCTTCGCCGGTGTCGGCTTGTGCGCGATTTTGGCGATTTTGCTGAACTGGATTTTACCGACAGCGAAAGAACCTGCCGCACCGGTTGAATAATTTTATTGGTATCACAAAGGCCGAGACCTTTGCAAAATCCCTATCTTTGACACATTTCTTCGTTGTGCGCTGCTCGAAAGCTTGCCTATCTTGATGATATGTCTTCACTTTCTGCGCTGCTACAACTTTGAACTGTACTCAAATCTAGGGTTTTGCAAAGGTCTCACGCCGTCTGAAAAAATCATTTTCAGACGGCCTTTTCACTTTCATTTCCTATTTACACACCGGCACCGCAGCCGGATAAATCGACACTTGCGTTTGCGTCAATCTAAACAAATCTTCCAGCTGCCGTTGCGCTTGCGTGGTTGCATTCTTCAAAATATCGGCTTTACACGCACTGGTGAGCACCTGCTTGCGCGCCTGCTCTTGCACAATTTTAAACACCGTTTTATCCATCGGCAAAATATTCAGCGAACCTGTTTGAATGTCGTAAACTTCAATATCTTCCAAATCTACGCTGAGGATTTCCACTTCCGGCAAGCTGACGATGACTTTTTCATCGATGATGTTCACATTATCAGCAGTGATTTTATCCAAATCGACGCCGGCCAACACTTTGCCGCGCACGATAAACAAACCGCTTTGCGCATCCTGCCACAGCTTGCGCCAGTCGCCTTTTTTCTCGGTGCGGATAATGGTGTCGATATAAAACGCCGTGCTTTCCAAGCGGTTGAGCTGCTTGATTTGCGTCAGCACCCCTTCGCGCGACAATACTTCAGCCCGCTCTTGTGCAACGCGTTCATGATAAAACCAACCACCTGCCGCCGCAGCCGCAACCAACAACAACACCAGCAGCCCGCGAAAAAATGTCTTCATCGCATTAACCTTAAAACTTTTAATAAAATCAAATGGTAATATGCTTGCTTTTGATAAAATTTCAATCACAAAGGCCGTCTGAAAACCTAATTTTACGTTTCAGACGGCCTTGTTTTCTTATTTAAAATAATTACCATAAAGTAATATAAATACCTCATATTACCAAATTTGCTTTTTGGTAAAGTTGGGACTACAATCAATTACGTTCTCACACACAGGACACACCATGACCATTACCGAATTGCGCCGCCACAATCTGCGACTATGGATTAACCAGCAATGCGGCGGTCAGCAAGCCCGATTGGTTGCGGCAACCGGCATCAATCAGGGCGAACTCTCCGCTTTATTGAAAAACAAATCCTTCGGCGAGAAAAAAGCCCGAAAAATAGAGCGCGATGCCGCCGTGCCCGAAATGTGGCTCGACACCGTACACACACCCACTCCCTCCGAATCTCAAGAAAGCAAAGCCATGAATATTGCCACCATTCCAGAAATTTTAGCCGACATCAAAGCCGGTAAAATGGTCATCATCACCGATGCCGAAGACCGCGAAAACGAAGGCGACCTCTTAATGGCCGCGCAATTTGTCACGCCCGAAGCCATCAATTTTATGATTAAACACGCCCGCGGTTTGGTTTGCCTGCCGATGGCCGAAGAAATGGTCGAAAAACTGGGTCTGCCGATGATGACGCAGAAAAACGGCGCACAATACGGCACCAACTTTACCGTCTCCATCGAAGCGGCCAACGGCATCGCCACCGGCATTTCCGCAGCCGACCGTGCCTTAACCATTCAAACCGCCGTATCGCCGACTGCCAAACCGGAAGACATCGTACAACCCGGCCATATTTTCCCCTTGCGCGCGCAAAAAGGCGGCGTGTTGGCGCGTACCGGCCACACTGAAGCCGGTGTCGATTTGGCGCAAATGTGCGGCCTGATTCCGGCAGCGGTGATTTGTGAAATCATCAACGACGACGGCACCATGGCGCGTATGCCGGAATTGATGAAATTTGCCGAAGAACACGGCCTAAAAATCGGCACCATCACCGACTTAATCGAATACCGCAGCCGCACCGAAAGCCTGTTAGAAGAAATGGGCGACTCGCCGGTCAACACACCGTGGGGCGCATTCCAACAACACGTTTACGTCGATAAATTAACCGGTGAAACCCATTTAGCCTTGGTCAAAGGCACACCGACTGCCGAAAACGAAACCTTAGTGCGCGTGCATGAGCCATTCAGCGCCATGGATTTTATTTCACCGAATCCGCGCCATTCTTGGTCGCTGCCGCAAGCCTTAACCCGCATTCAACAAGCCGAAAGCGGCGTGGTGATCTTAATGCACCGCACAGAAGACGGCGCGTCCCTGCTCGACCGCACCTTGCCAAAAGGCGCCAACCAAGCTTTTAAATGGGACAGCAAAAGCTACGGCATCGGCGCGCAAATCTTGGCCAACCTCAATGTCAACAAGCTGCGCGTATTGGGCAAACCGTCTGCTTTCACCGGCCTAACCGGCTTTGGCTTAGAAGTAGTCGGCTTTGAAGAAGCGGAAAATCAGTAATTAAATTCTTTTGAGCCAACAGGCCGTCTGAAACTTACCATTTCAGACGGCCTCAATTTTTTCTTGCACCCTGCGGCAAATCTTTTATACTGATGAAGCAACCCGTCGATTTTCAATAACAAAGGAGAAAGTCATGCCGAATATCCAGCATCAAATCGAGTCGCAAAAATTTGTCTTATTGGCCGATGACGAAATTGTCGGCGAATTGGATTACCGCACGTTTGGCAATACGCTCGACATTACCCACACCCGCATCGAGCCACAACATCGTGGCAAGGGCTTGGCACGCCATTTGGTGAATGCGGCCATTCAGGAAGCCGAGAAAAACGGTTTGAATTTGACCGCCAGTTGCGATTACGCCGAACAAATTCTGGCGCGCGAAGGCCGCTTATCGCATTGATTTCATCTATTTTATTTTGAAGGCCGTCTGAAAAAATCATCTTTCAGACGGCCTGAGACTTTTTAAAACTCCTTGAAAAATGATAGCACAAAGAACCGCCGTCATTCCCGCGCAGGCGGGAATCCATCTTAAAATTTCAGAAACTTATTTTATTCAATAGTTGCCATGCTCAAAAATGGATTCTCGCCTGCGCGGGAATGACGGTCGTTTTGGTTTTTATTGATGATTCACAAGGTTTCGTAAATGTCTCGGCCTTTAACTATGAATTACTTCTGCCAATACGTTTTCACGTTCACAAATTCATACAAACCGAATTCCGACAACTCACGCCCATAGCCCGACGCTTTTACGCCGCCAAACGGCAAGCGCAAATCGCTGCTGGTGTGGCGGTTGATAAACACCGAACCGGCTTGAATGTGTTCAGCACATTGCCAAGCCTGCTCGGTATTGCCCGAATAAATCGCCGCGCCTAAGCCAAACGGCGAATCATTGGCCAATTCAACCGCATGCGCTTCGCTGTCTGCCCGCAAAATCATCGCCACCGGCCCAAACACTTCTTCATGATACACGCGGCAGGCCTTATTCACCCGATCCAAGACCGTAGCCGGATAAAACCAGCCTTTACCTGCGGGGATTTCACCACCCATCAAACAATCTGCACCATGTGCAATTGCATCTCGTACTTGCTCATGCACGGTATCGCGCAAATCGGCTCGGTGCAAAGGCGCAAGCGTAGTGTTGGTGTCTTTGGGATGGCCGCTTTTCAGCTTATCGCATTCTGCCAAAAACAAAGGAATAAATTGACCGGCAACCGCTTCGGTCACAATGATGCGCTTGGCTGCATTACACGATTGGCCGGCATCGCGAAAACGCGAATAGCAGGCATCTTTTGCCGCTTGCGCCAAATCGGCATCGGGCATCACAATGAAGGCATTGCTGCCACCGAGCTCCAAAACGGTTTTCTTCAAATGCATACCGGCATGTGCGGCAAGTCGGCGGCCGGTATGGGTCGAGCCGGTAAACGCCATGGCATCGGTAGCTTCAATGGCTTTCAGCGTATCGTCATGGCTTAGCCAAGCCGGCATCATTGGTAAATCTTCACCGATGATGTCAAACAAAGCGGCAGTAACACGCGCCACGCTGGGGGCTGGTTTCACCACGCAGGCATTGCCAGCGCACAAAGCCGGAATGGCAAAACGCAGCACCTGCCACACCGGATAATTCCACGGCATCACCGCCAACACCACACCCAAAGGCTCAAATCGGACTTGGCTCAAACTCGCTTGCGTAGCGATGGTTTTGTGCGCAAGCAATTCCGGTGCCAGTCGCACATAATAGCGGATTAATTCAACCGATTTTTTCAATTCGGCCTGACACTCATGCAAGCATCTCCCCACTTCTTCGCACACCATTTCCGCCAAGCGCTCTTGCTCGTCGGCCAAGCGGTCGGCAAACTTGTTCAGTAAAGCCGTGCGCGCGGTGACATTGAGTGCGGCAAATTGCTGTTGGCGTTGCTGAAGCTGGTGCAGTGCCGTTGAAAATTCATCCCAACTTTGCGCGTCTCGGCGGTAAAGCATTTCGCCATTGGCGACGTTTATGCTGTGAAACAAAGTGTGCTCCTTTGAGTGCGTGTGTTTTTTATAGGTAAACCGATATTATAACGAAGGCCGTCTGAAATTGTTACCGGATAAAATAGCGCAATATTGTTCAGACGGCCTGATGAATAAAAGTTCAAGGCCGTCTGAAATATTTCAGCCGGCCTTGATGAGCTGGTTAAGCTGGTTTTACTCACCCCAGAATTGGCGCGCAATGCGTTGACCTTGCTGGATTTTTTTCCATTGCTGCGCTTCAGTCAATTCGTTGCCGCCGTCACAAGACGCAAAGCCGCATTGGTGTGACAGGTATAATTTATCTTTCGGCACATATTGCGTGGCTTCTTCCAACAATTTCAGCGTACGCGCTTCATCGTCTAAATCAGCGGTTTTGCTCGACAAGAAACCCAATACCACTTCAGCTTCCGGTTTATCAGCAAAGGCTTTCAAGGCGGTCAGGTTGCCGGCGCGTTCGTCGTCCCATTCCAAATAAAAACGGTCGTAATTTTGTTTTTTCAGGAACAAATCGGCGATGGTTTCGTAGCTGCCGTCAGCCATGTTGCGCGAATCGTAGTTACCGCGGCAATTGTGGGTGTACACTTTCAAGCCCAATTCGTGGGCAAAAGCGATGATTTCATTGTTTAAATCGATGAAATCTTGTGCCAAGTTTTGCGCTTCGGCAGTAAAGCCTTGGCCGCTGAACGGGCTGTGTTCATTATCGGAAGCAAACAATTCCCACAAGCAATCGTCAAACTGAATGATTTTGCCGCCGGCTGCGTAGTATTCACGCAAGAAATCTTTGTATGCTTCAACCAAATCGGCACGCAAGGCTTCTTTGCTCTCATACACTTTGCCGCCGATGTTTTTCGACATGATGCCCAATTCGCCATAAATGTGCGAAGGAGACGGAATACAGTGTTTCAACACGCTGCCTTCAGGCGACAAGGCTTCTAAGCGTTTGTAGTGGTCGATGAACGCGTGGTGTTTGCAGCAAACATGGTCGGTAAATTCAATGCCAACGTCGCGACGGGTTTCGTATTTCTCATCAGGATTGTTGTCGCGGAAAAAGTAGCCGTGTTCGGCAATGAAGCGGCGGACACCGGCCAAGCCCCACACGAAATCCAAATGCCACAACGAGCGCGAAAATTCGCCATCGGTGATTTCAGGCAATTGATGCTCGGCCTGCTCTTTCACGATTTTGGCTACGGCTTTGTCTTCGGCTTCTTTATAGCCTTTCAATTCATCGTAAAACGGATATTGGATGTCGTCGCGCTTTTCAATTTCACGCTTGAAAACCAATAAATCTTCAGGGCGCAGGAATGAGCCTACGGTTAAAAAGCGTTTTGAAGTTACTTGTTCTGTCATGTTATTTCCTTCTCTGGCGTTATTTTTTATTGAGATGTCCCACTATACCCAAGCTTCTATACAACAATCAAACGCTTAATTTTCGCAAAAAACATGAATTTCATTCATAAAAAGGCCATCTGAAATATTTCAGACGGCCTTGAAAACCTTTTGTTGATTGTATCTTAAGCAGCCAATTGAGGGAAAATAGCCTTCAAACCGGCCACAATAATTTCCACTGATACCGCTGCCAGCAGCATGCCCATAATCCGGTTGAGAATGCTCAAACCGGTATCGCCCAGCCATTTGCTGACTTTTGCCGATGCCATCAACACAATATAGCAAAACAGGCTAATCAAAAATCCGGCAGCAATGATGCTGACCACATCCCAATAATTTTGCGCCGCAGAGGCATAAATAATCACAGTAGAAATACCACCCGGGCCAATCATCATAGGAATAGCAATCGGCACCACGGCAAACGACATCACATTATCTTTAGGTTTTGCCGTAATCGTAATCTCACTGTCTTCACTGGTGCCCAAATCAGGCTTAGCCGGATTGTCGTCGCCTTTCATCATCGAAATGGCAATCAACAGCACCAAAATACCGCCGCCAACTTGGAACGAACCAACACTAATGCCCAGCAGCTTCAAAATCAAACCGCCGCTGACGGCAAAAACTGAAATCACGATAAACACCGACAAAGTCGCCACTTTGGCAATTTTACGTCGCTCGCGTGTGCTGTGGTTGCGGGTTAAATCGAGATAAATCGACAACGCACTAAATGGATTAATCAACACCATAAAGGCGACAATTAATTTGGTGATTTCAACACCGAGTTCCATGTTTTATCCCTTTTGTGTTTCTGTTTTTGGTCGCGGTAGTTTTTGTTCGTTGGCAATGCCCATCAACAACGCCAAAATCATCATGATGGAAATGGTTGCCGTGCCGCCGTAGCTCACCAGTGGCAATGGCACCCCCACCACCGGTAAAATACCGCTCACCATGCCCATGTTCACAAAGGCGTAGCAGAAAAGGGTCATGGTCAACGCGCCGGCCAATGTGCGGCTATATAAAGTTTGTGCGCGGCCGGCAATGTACAAACCGCGCCCCAAAATCACCAAATACACCAGCAATAATAAGATATTGCCGATTAAACCGAATTCTTCGCCAAACACGGCAAAAATAAAGTCAGTCGTGGCTTCAGGAATATAGTCGAGATGCGTTTGTGTGCCATTGAGCCAGCCTTTCCCCCACACACCACCCGAGCCGATGGCAATCATCGATTGGATAATGTGATAACCCGCGCCAAGTGGATCTTTAGTCGGATCAAGCAAGGTCAACACGCGCGTTTTTTGGTAATCGTGCATGCCGTAATTCCAAACTAAGGGCAATACGGCCACAAAGCCTACAATGGCGGCAAAAATCACTTTCCACGGCAATCCGGCAAAATAAACCACAAACAGACCCGAAGCCATAATCAACGTGGCCGTGCCCAAATCAGGCTGTTTCAAAATCAACGCCACCGGCACCGCCATCAAGCCCAACGCGGCCAGATAATGCCACCAGCGCAATCGGCCTTCAAAGCGCTGGAAAAACCACGCCACCATCATCGGCAAACCAATTTTCATGATTTCAGACGGCTGAATTCTGATACCGAGATCAAGCCAACGGGTTGAGCCGTTGACCGTTACGCCCGCAACTTCAACGCCAATTAACAAGACCACGCCCACCGCATAAATCGGCAACGCCCATTTGGCAATAGTTTTGGGCGGGACTTGCGCGACAACCCACAATAAAATAAAGCCGATAACCGTGTGCAGCGTTTTGTTTTCCAGCTGACCAAATTCTTGCCCATCGGCCGAATAAAGCAAAAACAGGCTCATGATGTACACGGCCAGCATCGCAAAAAACAGCCAAGGATCAATCGGCGCCCATACGGTTTGCTTGATTTTTTTCGCCCAACCGACGCTTTGAGGTTCAGTCATTATGCGTTTCCTTTGTCGGTTGTGAGGTTACAGAATGTTGATAGGCCGTCTGAAAAATCGAAGGGGGAACCGGTTTGGCTTGTTGCACACCAATTGTTGCCTGTTTGACCCATGCTTCAGATTCAGGCGGAAACTGATTTTGTTTCACGTTCAGCATATAAAAATCGGTTAAACTGCGCGCCAATGGTGCTGCATTCGCACCCCAACCACCGTTTTCCAGCAATACCGCAATGGCGATTTCCGGTTTATTCACCGGCGCAAACGAAATAAACCATGCGTGGTCGCGATGCTGCTCGCGCAAAGCGGCCGCATTATAGGATTTACCCTGCTGAATTTGCACCACTTGTGCGGTACCGGTTTTACCGCCCATGGGATAGGCCAAGCCTGCACCGATGCGATGGCCTGTGCCGCCCGGTTTCAATACTTTCACCATCGCATTTTTGATGTATTCAAAATTATCGTGCTTAAATGGAATGGTGCGTTCAGGAACTGGATTGATTTTGGTGATTTCCCGATTGTTGTAATTCAAAATTTCTCTAACCAAATGCGGGCGGTAAACCACGCCATCATTAGCCAAAGAGGCCGTGGCATGCGCCATCTGTAAAGGGGTATAAGCGTTATACCCCTGCCCCACACTCACCGACACCATTTCCCCCGGCATCCATTCGCGCGCCGATGGCGATTTGGCTTTAGCAAAACGTTTTGCTTTCCATTCACGGCTTGGCAGGATGCCGCGGTATTCATTCGGTAAATCGATACCGGTTTGCGCACCTAAACCAAACTCAGCCAGATAAGGATGTGTTTTATCAATGCCCAATTCATAGCCGGCACGATAAAAGAAGGTATCTGATGAAACCTGAATCGCTCGGCTCAAATTTGCCGAACCATGACCGCTGCGCACCGCATCGCGGAATAAATGTCGGCTACCGGGAATGCTCCACGCACCCGGCGCAGGTAATACTGTCGATTGGGTCAGCTTACCGCTTTCCAAAAAAGCCATACCGATAAAAGGTTTAAACGTCGAGCCCGGCGGATAAAGACCTTGCGTCACACGATTGATTAACGGGCGCTGCCAATCTTCATTCAGCGACTTCCATGTCTCCGTATCAATGCCATCGATAAACAAATTCGGGTCAAAAGAGGGTTTGGAAACAAACGCTAAAACATTACCGTTTTGCGGATTAATCGCCACCACAGCGCCACGCTTGCCGCCTAAAATACGATCGGCTTCAAGCTGCATGCGGATATCCATGCCTAAGCGCAAAGTTTGCCCCATTTTAGGCGGCACATCTTTCAACACTTTGACGATATTGCCATAGGCATCTTTTTCTACTTCTTGATAACCCGGCACACCATGCAGCTGGTGTTCATAATAATTTTCCAAACCAGATTTGCCGATGTGGGTGCTGCCGCGATACAGGGCGGTCAAGTCTTCTTCTTTTAGCTTTTCTTGGTCTCGATCGCTGATACGACCGATATAACCGACAAAATGTGAAGTTAACGCGCCATAAGGGTAAGAACGGAAAGTACGCGAATTGACTTCAACCCCTTTAAACTCATGCAAATGCACGGCCAACTTGGCAGCTTCTTCATCCGTCAGCTTTAATTTGAGCGGAATATTTTCGTATTTACGATAAGTTTCGCGGTATTTTTTGAAACGTTTCAAATCCGTTTCGCTGATGTTGACATACTGCCTTAAGGCTTCGATTAAATCATCCATCTTGCCTTCAATTTCACTTGGAATCACTTCCAATGAGAACACCGGATAATTTTTCGCTAAAGGTACGCCATTGACATCAACAATTTCACCGCGAATGGGCGGTTTGGGAATGATGGTGATGCGGTTGGTAGATGCCCGACCGGTAAAGTCATCATGGCGCACTACTTGCAGATAAACAAAGCGTGCCAATAATAGTGCGAAAAAAATTAAAATCAGCACAAAAACCACCAACAGTCGCAAGATAGAATCTGATTGCGACGCATTGGCGGCTGATGGTTTAGGCATAGATTTCACCGGCTCGGCGGACAAATTTCGTTTCAACATGACTTTATCGACGGGAACGGCTGAAATTGATCAGAATCAGCATCAATTGACTGAGCAAAGGCCAAAGCAGTGCACCGATAAATGGCGCAATAAAACTTTGCCAAGTAATGATTTGATGGTTTAGGAACAAACGCGCAGCAACAAGCAAAGCTTGATTACACAACAAAGCCGCCAGCACCACTAAAATCTGCATCACATGACCATAGAGCATAATTTGGCGATGATAGCTCAACACAAAAAACACCATTATCGTATAAGACAAGGCGTGCAAGCCCAAAGAAGCGGCCGTACCGATATCAACCAAAAGCCCAACCACAAAAGCCACGCCCATACCGACAGCTTGCGGCCGTTGCATGGTCCAATACAGCAAGGTCAAAGCCGTTAATTCCGGCAGCCAGAAAAACACGTCGAAAGGAAACGGCATGAAATCCAGCAGCATCGCCACAATAAAGGTAACCACCATACTCAACGGCACAGCGTGGAAAGAATCATCAAATTCGTTCATGAAATTAAGGTTCCGTCGGCGCGTAAATATGTTGCGGCAAAACCAGCACAAAGCGGCTGCCTTGCAGCGCAGCAAAAGGTGTGAGTGTCGTGTCGTAATAAGGCGTACCCGAAGCACGCACCACTTGATTGACCGTTGCCACCGGAATACCGGCCGGATACACACTATCCAAACCTGAAGTTAACAAAATATCGTTGGGCTTTAAATCAGAGGCCGTCGGAAAATAACGCAAATCCAATTTACTGCCGCTGCCGTAAAGCAAGCTGCGTTCACCGGTACGCTCCACCACCACCGGCACGATGGTTTTACTGCTAGACAATAAACTGATTTCCGAGCTTTTCATCTGCACTTGAGTGACCTGACCGATTAAGCCTTCGGTATCGATAACCGCGTCACCGTTTTTCACGCCGTTGCTGCTGCCTTTGTTGATAATCAGCTTTTCAGAAAGTGGATCTTTACCATTGGAAATCACTTCAGCACCAATCACATCGCTGATGCCGCGCTGTTGCAAGCCATAAAGCTTTTTCAACTCACTCAATTCGCTTAAGTTGACTTTATCACGCTGCAAACGGATTTTCAGACGGCCATTTTCTTCCTGCAAAATACGGTTTTGCTCCAGAAGCTCAGCCTGAGATTGCGACAAATTGCCGACATATTGATAGAGTCGCACAGGTTGATTGGCCAACCACTGTATCGGATACAAAATGGTTGCACCAACCTGACGAATAGATTGAACGGCGGCAAAATGGCTGTCGAGCATCATCAAAGCGATGCCCAACACCACGTAAACCGCCAACTTAAATAATGGCTTACGGCTATTATTGTCACCGTCAAACCGTAAAGACGATTGTTTCATACCTACCCTTTACGGTTAAGGATTTTCAGCAAAAATGGCATCCCACTTGCCGATATAGTCCAAAGCCTTACCTGCACCATAAGCCACACAATTCAAAGGCTCATCGGCAATACCGACCGGCAACCCGGTGGCATCGGCCAATAAAGTGTCGATGCCTTTGAGTAACGCACCGCCACCGGTCAACATAATGCCGCGATCGGCAATATCGCCCGCCAATTCCGGTGGTGCCTGCTCCAGCGCCAAACGCACTGCACGGACAATTTGATTTAATGGTTCGCTCAATGCTTCTCGAACTTCATCTGTGGTAACCGCAATCGATTTCGGCGTACCTTCTGCCAAATCTCGCCCCTTCACACGCAAAGCACTCATATCATCGTCATCAAATGCCGAGCCGATTTTCTTTTTCAATTCTTCCGCGGTCGCCTCTCCAATCAAGACACCGCGTTTACGGCGCACATAATGAACAATGCTTTCATCAAATGCATCTCCGCCGGCGCGTACCGAATCCGAATAAGCCATGCCCCCAAGTGACAAAATGCCGATTTCAGTCGTACCACCGCCAATATCGACAATCATCGAACCAGAGGTTTCTTCAATCGGCAAACCTGCGCCCAAAGCCGCAGCCATTGGTTCTTCAATCAAATGCACGCTGGATGCACCTGCTGCAAATGCAGAATCACGAATCGCTTTGCGCTCTACCTGAGTCGAGCCACCCGGCACACAAATTACCACGCGCGGTGGTACCACCATGCGGTCGCCGGTCGCCTTTTTAATTAGCAAACCCAGCATCCGTTCGGTAATATTAAAATCAGCAATCACACCGTCTTTCATCGGACGGATAATCTCAATATTTCGCGGCGCACGACCCTGCATTTTTTTGGCTTCGGTACCGACCGCCAAAATTTTGGCTTTACTGTTGGCCTGACCAGTTTGCACCGCCACAATCGACGGCTCATCCAATACGATACCGCGGTCACGCACATAAATCAGCGTATTGGCCGTACCTAAGTCGATGGCAATATCATTTGACAGAAAACGGGATAAAAAACGAAACATGAAAATACCTGAAATATCGGGCAACCGCCCCTAACGTGTTATTTTAAATAATCTTCTCAGAATACATAGACACAACAATTCAGACGGCCTGCCATTATTTAATGAATAAAACCAAGCCATCCCAAAATCACCATGCCACCCTGATGGGTTTTCGGTTATAATTCTTCATTTCATTGAAGATGAACGCAATGATACCTTATAAAGGTTGGATTTGCTATCAGACAAGGACATTTTATGGCTTTAACCTTAAACGATGTGGAAAAAATTGCCAAGCTTTCCCGTCTGCGTTTAACCAACGAAGAACAAACGCAAACCTTAAAGGAATTAAACGACATTTTCGCCATGGTTGAAAAAATGCAAAACGTGGATACCGATGGTGTTGATCCAATGGCACACCCGCATGAAGTCGCGCTGCGCCTACGTGATGATCGCGTTACCGAAAGCGACCACGCTGCCGAATACCAAGCTGTTGCGCCTGAAGTGCGTAATCGTTTATACATCGTACCGCAAGTCATCGAAGAATAAATTTATTTTCAGACGGCCTGTATAAATTTCAAACGAGAGGCCGTCTGAAACACAAAATTCGGAAACCATCATGCCTCAATATACCTTAAAACAAGCCAGCGAATTGCTGCAAGCCAAGCAAATTTCCGCCGTCGAACTCGCGCAAGAATATCTTGTCGCCATCGATGCCAAAAATCCGGCCATCAACGGCTACATTACCTTAGATAAAGGCTTGACCTTGGCCGAAGCCAAAGCCGCCGATGCCCGTATCTCTGCAGGCAATGCCACCGCGCTCACCGGTGTGCCGATTGCGTATAAAGATATTTTTGTACAACAAGGCTGGCGTTCTGCCTGCTCGTCGAAAATGCTCGACAGCTTTGTTTCACCTTACACCGCTACCGTGGTGCAAAACCTGCTCGATGAAGGCATGGTCACTTTAGGCCGCGCCAATATGGACGAATTTGCCATGGGCTCGACCAATGAAACTTCATTCTACGGTGCCACGCAAAATCCTTGGAATACCGCACACGCACCGGGTGGCTCATCAGGTGGTTCGGCCGCAGTAGTTGCCGCGCGTTTAGCCCCTGCCGCGCTGGGCTCCGATACTGGCGGTTCTATCCGCCAACCTGCCTCACATTGCGGCATCACCGGCATCAAACCAACTTATGGCGTGGTTTCCCGCTTCGGCATGGTGGCTTATGCATCGAGCTTCGACCAAGCCGGCCCGATGGCGCAAACCGCCGAAGACTGCGCCTTGCTGCTCAACGCCATGGCCAGCTTTGACGAGCGCGACTCCACCAGCTTGGAACGTGAAAAAGAAGATTACACCCGCGATTTGAACCAGCCGTTAAAAGGCTTGAAAGTCGGCTTACCAAAAGAATATTTCGGCGAAGGCAATAGCGCCGATGTTCAGACGGCCTTACAAAATGCTATTGATTTATTGAAGGCTCAAGGCGCAGAAATGGTAGAAGTCAGCCTGCCGCAAACCGAGCTTTCTATCCCAGCTTATTATGTATTGACTTCCGCCGAAGCCAGCACCAACCTGTCGCGCTACGACGGCGTACGCTACGGCCACCGCGCCGCTCAATTTGGCGATTTGGAAGAAATGTACAGCAACACCCGCGCCGAAGGTTTCGGCAGCGAAGTGAAACGCCGCATCATGATCGGTACTTACGTATTGAGTCACGGCTACTACGATGCCTACTACCTGAAAGCCCAAAAACTGCGCCGCTTGGTGGCCAATGATTTTCAGACGGCCTTTGCCCAATGCGACATCATTCTCGCGCCAACTGCCCCGACCGCTGCGCCCAAACTTGGTGCCAACGCCACACCGGTGGAAACCTACTTGAGCGACATCTACACCATCGCTGTAAATCTTGCCGGTTTGCCTGGTTTAACGTTGCCTGCCGGTTTCAGTTCAGACGGCCTGCCGATTGGTGTGCAATTGATTGGTAACTACTTTACCGAAGCGAAGATCTTGGGCGTAGCCAATCAAATGCAGCAGAATAGTGATTGGCATACCAAATCGCCACTATAATTGCGGTAAGAAGCAACTGAACCTAAATATGGACAGATTAACCCCCGAACAACGCAGAAAATGTATGCAGGCCAACAAAAGCAAGGGAACAAAGCCCGAGCTTTTGCTAGCAAAAGCCATGTGGCAACTTGGTTTGCGTTACAGAAAAAGTAATAAAACCGTATTCGGAGTACCTGACTTCAGCTTTAAGAAGTACAAAGTAGCTGTTTTTGTGGATGGCGAATTTTGGCACGGCAAGAATTGGGAAATACGCAAAGCCGATATCAAAAGCAACCGCGAATTCTGGATAGCTAAAGTCAAGCTCAAGCCTTTGTAAAAGACTTTTGGACTGAATTTTTAGAAAGCTGAATTTGGAATTTAAAATGAATAAGAAAAGAAATTGGTCTCGCGAAGAAACACTGATTGCTCTATATCTTTATTACACAATTCCATTCCAAAAAGTTGGCAAAAGTAACAAAGTTATTCAAAGCTATGCTGAATTAATTAAAAGAACCCCTTCCGCATTGGGTATGAAAATTGGTAATTTAGGACGTTTAGATCCTACATTAAAAGCACAACAAATCTCAGGACTCATTAATGGGAGTAAAATGGATGAAACAGTTTGGGATGAATTTGAAGGAGAATGGGAAAAATTAGAGAAGGAGTTTCATTCTGTTGTACAGGAGTTTGAAATAGAGAAGAACTCTGCTACTCCTGTTCTTGGAGAAATTGATTTCAAAATAAAAAACACGGAACGCTTGGCGATAGTATCTATCCGCAACAACCAAGATTTCTTCCGTGCTAGTGTGCTGGCTTCTTATAACAACCAATGCTGCATTACAGGTATAAATCTACCTGAATTATTGGTCGCCAGCCATATAAAACCATGGAAATCTGATGAAGCCAATCGTTTAAACCCTAAAAACGGTTTATGTTTGAATGCCTTACATGATAAGGCATTTGATAGAGGGCTACTTACACTGGATGACGATTTCACACTGATATTTTCGCCCAAATTGAAACAGGTAAACTCAAACAGCTTTGAAAAAATGTTTAAGCCTTATGAAGGTAAGCAAATAAAGCTGCCCGAAAGACTGGAACCTGATTTATCTTTTGTCAAATATCATCAAAACCATATATTTATTGCTAGGTGATTTTCTATGTCTATTTCATTCGAGTTCCTAAGACGAGTGAACGAAGATACAGTTCAGATTCCTTTTAGTGAAAATTTCTTAGGTAGGAATTATGAGTACGATAAGAGTAAGCAAACAGTTTTAATTAGTCATAAAGTCTTGATTTTTGGAAGTAAGACAGCTAACTTTCTCTATGAAGTTGAAGGTTGCAATGACGAAATTACAGACAACTTCAATAGCTTGCTTAATAGCAGGGGTAAAAAAGACTTCCGCCGAAGAATGTCTTTACTTGACAGCAAAAACTGCCGGTTGTCGTTCAAGCAAACAGACAACATTATTTTTGCTAAGGGGCTTAGGAAGCAAAATCATCAAAAAACCTGATAAGCTCCTAATATGAAACTAAAAAATAAGTATCAAAAGTTCAGCAAAATTTCAGAGCAAAAGTTT